>NZ_DEZM01000039.1:0-11410 GCF_002364825.1 Acinetobacter sp. UBA3132
TTGTACTTTTCCATACCGCCCTTGATCAGGTCGAAGCCGACACGGGTAACACCATCCATTTCGATCGCGCCACAGAAACCGATTTCACCATCTCCTTGCGAGAAGTGCAGATCGCCCATCGAGAAACCGGCACCTTTTTGATAAACAGGGAAATAGATACGGCTACCTGCTGCCAGGTCTTTAATGTCCGTATTCCCGCCATGTTCACGCGGTGGAACAGTACGTGCCGCTTCAGCTGCCATACGGTCGAATTCAGCACCTGTTACGCCACGCAAAACGGCAGTACGTGGATCAGGCGGATTAGCCTGACCTTTAGGCACCAGTAGTGCCTCACGACGGTTCCATTCCTTTAGCAAATCATGCGATGGCAAAGTTCCCATCAAGCCAGGGTGTTTTAAGCCGGCAATACGCACGCCCGGAATATGACGTGAAGTCGCAAATAAGCCTTTTAAGTCCCAGATGGCTTTGTCAGCTTCAGGGAAATAGTCAGCCAGGAAGCCACCGCCATTTTCCTTGGCAAATACGCCAGAGAAACCGACATCTGAAATTGGCTGAATGTCGAGCAGGTCAATTACCAGCAAGTCACCTGGTTCAGCACCTTCTACATAGAAAGGTCCGGTCAATGGATGGGCACGGGTCAGGTCGACATTTTTGACATCAGAAATGTCATCGGTATCCTTAATCTGCGCATCCAGGAAATCCAGACTTTCAATCAGGATTTCTTCACCCGGTTTTACCGAAGTCAGAAATGGCAAATCCGGATGCCAGCGGTTATGTCCAATTTCGGCCTGTTCTGCCAGCGGAACCCCCGGTTTAATTTTAATATGTTGCATGTTTTATCCCCTGTGTTGAGGTCGAATAAAGCTAGTTTTTGATGTTATTGCCCGTGTCATCCATGATGAACAGCGGATCTTCGATCACGCTTTCAACAGGAACTGACTGAACCTGGATCGTTTTGCCGTCATAATCAATGATGATTTGACCGGCTTCTGGATGCTGAATAAAAAACCTGGCGAGTTGTGGCTCAACCAGAACCCGAAAGCGGCGACTCAAGCCTCGTGCACCGAAGCGAACATCGTGTCCGGTAGATAGAAACTGAGTTGCAGCTGGTGTGAGTTCAACCGTGCGGCTCTGCTTACAGAGTCGCTGATTCAGTTTCTCAATTTCCAGGCTGACCAGTGTTGGCACAAAATTAGCTTCTACCGCTTCATAATTCAGAATGCGTTCAATACGATTCAGAAACTCTGGATCAAATTTCTTGTACAGGGCGCGTTCGGTAATCTGGCTGTCATCCAGTTTGGCCAGTCGGGCCAGTTTCTGGATGGGTTTTGGAAGCTTGGTCAGCTGTCTTAAACGTGCCTGGGCATCTTTGGCACCGACGTTACTGGTCATAAAGATCATGCAGTTTTTGAAATCCAATACTTTGGTACCCGCGGTCAGCTTTAAGGTTCCGGTTTCCAGAACGTTGAGCAGACCCCGAATGACTTCGGTACTGGCTTTTTCAATTTCATCAAACAGCACAATACCTGGCTTGGAAAAACTGCCCTGAATATGGGCTTCATCAAACAGGGTATTGCCTTCTTTAGACCCGACATAGCCTGGAGGGGCACCTGTCAGTGCTGCAGCATAATGTTCCTGTGCCAGTGTGTTCATGTCGATCCGGCAGAATGCATCGGGCTTGCCATGGATTGCCTCAGCAATCAGCCGAACCGTTTCAGTTTTCCCCACACCCGTCGGCCCGAGCATCAAGGTGACTGCCAGTGGCCGGGTAGGAGCATTAAAATCTGCCTTGACGGTTAAGAGCATGTTTTCAATTTCATCCAGTGCGGCACGCTGTCCGATGATATGACCACGGACATGCTGCATGACTTTTTCAGGATCAAAGCTAAAGCGAGAGGTACGTGCAATACGTTCTTTGCTCTGCATCTCATAACGCTGTTTGGCCAGGGTTTCCTGATTGACACTGATGCGGTCGCTGGCAAATGTCATATCGAATACCTCCTCTCAGACCAAACTTAAGATGCTTCTTTTTCTAAGCCTTCATGTGGCAGATTGCCGATTGGGCATTCTGCAACACCGATGGTAGAGCGGGTAATTTTTTCCACGTTCTCTTGCGCTTTTTGAGCATCCAGAACCCAGGTTTTGTAGAAGTCGAATGGACAGTCCGCAACGCCTTTATCGCCGTCACCATTGTTATAGACACCGGTATAGCCGCGGTGCAGCAATTTAAATAAATGGTTTTGTGACTGGTCGTATTTACGTGCATCACGAATTTCATGCAGTGACAATTGTGCGTATTGGATGCCGTTTTCTTCCGTACCACATTCACCCAAGGTACGGCCGTCGAAGCCGACTACTGCTGAGTGACCGAAGTAGGTGTAGACCCCATCAAAACCGGTACAGTTGGCAACAGCAACGTAAACGTTATTTGCCCATGCCATGCATTTCGCCATGTTGATCTGCTGATCTGCAGCCGGGTACATATAGCCTTGGCAACGCACGACCAGTTCAGCGCCTTTCATGGCACAGTCACGCCAGATTTCTGGATAGTTACCGTCATCACAGATGATCAGTGACATCTTGATGCCCTTCGGTCCTTCAGTCACATAAGTGGTATCACCTGGGCACCAGCCTTCAATCGGGCACCATGGGATAATCTTGCGGTATTTCTGAACGATTTCGCCCTTGTTATTAATCAGGATCAAGGTGTTATAAGGCACCTTGTTTGGATGTTCCTCATGTTGTTCACCGGTAATCGAGAACACGCCCCAGACGTTGGCTTCAATACAGGCTTGTGAGAAAATCGCGGTTTCATCGCCTGGAATGGTGGCAGCGGTTGCCATCATCTCGTCATGGTCGTACATAATGCCCATGGTGCTGTATTCAGGAAAAACAATCAGGTCCATACCTGGAATACCCTGTTTGATTCCTTTCAACATTTCAGCAATTTTTTTTGCGTTCTCAAACACTTCCGCTTTGGTGTGCAAACGAGGAATTTTGTAGTTTACAACTGCTACACCTACTGTATCTGGGCTGCTTGAGATATCACCGTGACGCATTCAAATTTCTCCAACTCTTTTATCGATTCAACTTTATGATTCGAGTGTCGCGTGAAATACGTTGCAGCAAAATACGTTGAATTGCGTATATGGATGCGTAGACTGGAAGAAATTTTTAAATGTGAATAATTAAATAAAATATTTAAATACAATTCTGGGATATTAAGTGAAATAGAAATTAAAAATCCCCCGACGAATCGAGGGATGTAGAGAAAAATTACAGCCAGATTAAACCAGGAAGATTAAACAGAGAGATATTTACTGATGGTGGTCTCATCGACATTTTCACGGACATTTTCATAAGCAAAGCGGCCCTTATCGATCACCAGGAAGCGATCGGCCATCGCCATGGTGAAACTCAGCACCTGTTCAGAGACCACAATGGTCAGATCACGCTGATCCCGAATCTCTTTCAGTGTTCTGGCAATGTCCTTAATGATAGAAGGCTGAATCCCTTCCGTCGGTTCATCCAGCAGAAGTACTTTAGGATTAGTCGCTAAGGCACGGGCAATTGCTAATTGCTGTTGTTGCCCACCCGATAAGTTTCCGCCTTTACGTTTGCGCATATCCCAAAGCACAGGAAACAGCTCATACAGGTCATCCGGTACTTTGCCATGGGCAGAAGCCGGTAAACCGGTCTGGATATTTTCCAGCACCGACATGGTGGAGAAAATCATCCGGCCTTGTGGCACATAAGCCACACCGTTTTCTACACGCTGGTAAGGATCCAGTTTTTCCAGATTCTTGCCATCCAGCTTGATTTCACCTTTGGTATTTTTAATATCACCAATCAGGGTTTTAAACAGGGTGGTTTTACCCATGCCGTTACGGCCCATGATCGCTACAATTTCCTTCGGCTGGATCTTCAGTTCCAGGTCGTGAATCACCTGACTTTGTTTATATCCTGAACACAAAGCATTAATTTCTAATAATCCGCTCATAGTGGCCTCCTTAGTGTCCCAGATAAACTTCAATCACTTTTGGATCATTTTGTACATCGTCCATTTTTCCTGCTGCCAGAATTTTACCCTGGTGCAATACCGTGACTTTGTCCGCAATGGTTTTGACGAATTCCATATCATGTTCAATCACAAGTACAGAACGTCCTTTACTGATTTCCCGTAATAATTGGGCTGTCTGCTCACGCTCCGACACACTCATCCCCGCAACAGGTTCATCTAACATGAGTAGTTCAGGATCTTGCATCAGCAACATACCGATTTCTAGCCATTGTTTTTGACCGTGAGAGAGCAGGCCTGCCGAGGTATCCAGCAGGTCAGTCAGGAAAATCTTGCCAGCAACTTCACGAATACGCTCATCGACATCTTTGGTACGTCTGAAGAACAGTGCACCAAAGACATTACGGCCACGCGGGAAGGACATTTCCAGGTTGTCATAGACCGACAGATTTTCATAAATATTCGGGTTCTGGAATTTACGCCCAACCCCTTTACGGACAATGTCGAACTCTTTCAGTTTGGTCAGTTCAATATCATTAAACTTGATCGTGCCTGAAGTTGCTTTGGTCTTGCCGCAGATCAGATCCAGCACTGTGGTTTTGCCGGCTCCATTGGGACCGATCACCACATGGACTTCGTTTTTATCCAGATAGAAGTTGAGATCACTGACTGCCTTGAAACCGTCGAAGGACACGGTGAGATCTTCAATGACCAGAACTGGTTTATTCATTTCTACGCCGACTTTATTCATTTCACACCTCCTTCCACAATTGGATCGATCGTTTTATCCGGATCACTACTTGGCGGTGGCGAAGTGCTGTCGATCGGTTTCTTTTTCAGGAACAATGGACGGACATATTTTTCATACAGACCCGCTAAGCCATTTGGTAAGAACATGACCACACCGATGAATAATGCACCGAGGAAGTACAGCCATATTTCAGGGAAGGCTTCAGAGAAGTAAGTTTTACCCAAGTTCACCAGAACGGCACCATACACTGCCCCAATCAGCGACAGACGACCACCGACTGCAGCCAGAATGACCATTTCAATCGAAGGTACGATGCCGATAATCGTTGGTGACATGAAGCCGACTTGCAGGGTAAACATCGCACCACCAATAGAGGACACCACAGCTGCGAAACAGAAAATGAAGACTTTGTACATGGCTACGTCATAGCCAGAGAAACGTACACGTTCTTCTTTGTCACGCATCGCAGAAAGCAGACGACCGAGTTTAGAACTGAGGACAAAACGGCTGATCATGATCACTGCAATGAGCAGCAGGGCATTGATGTAGTACAGGACATATTTGGCTTCATCGGTACGGATATCCCAGCCATGCAGGGTTTTCAGGTCTGTAATCCCGTTAATGCCGCCAGTGAAACCTTGTTGACCAATAATCAGAATGGTCAGGATCGCTACAATGGCTTGCATGATGATCGAGAAGTACACATCACCGACACGACGGGTAAACATCGCGAAACCGATAATGAAGGCAAGCAAGATTGGAATGATGATGATGGCAAACAAAGTAAACCCGAAGCTATGGAAAGGTTCCCAAAAGCCTGGCAAGCTGGTGATCTGGTTCCAGTCCATAAAGTCTGGAATTCCTGGCGTGGTTTGCGCTGCTGTAGATTGCATGTCTGAAGCTTCAAGTTTCAGGAACATGGCCATGCAGTAGCCGCCAATGCCAAAGAAAATCCCTTGACCTAAACTTAAGATACCACCGTGTCCCCAGCACAGAACTAGGCCGATTGCGACAAAAGCAAAAGTCAAATATTTACCCATCAGATTCAGACGGAAAATATCCAGGAACATTGGCATGACTAGCAGGATCAGTACGGCAAGAATCACCAGACCAATCGCACCTTCTTTACCGCCTAAAAAGGCATTCATTAGATTCTTCATAATATCTCTCCTGAATCCCTATTTACGTACTTTGATTGAGAAGAGACCCTGAGGACGCAGCATCAGGATGATGATGACTGTAGCTAGTGTCAGGACTTTAGCGACAGAACCAGAAAGGAAGAATTCCAGGATAGATTGTGCCTGCGCGATACTGAATGCAGAGGCAACGGTTCCAAGCAAGCTTGCAGCACCGCCGAAGACCACGACTAAGAATGTATCGACGATATACAGCGAACCGGCTGTTGGACCAGTAGAACCGATGGTTGTGAAAGCTGCACCGGCAATACCTGCAAGCCCACAACCCAAGGCAAAGGTTAAGCTATCAACACGTTTGGTATTGATCCCGACAGCACCACTCATAAAGCGGTTCTGGTTGGTTGCACGAAGCTGTAAACCCCAGCGTGAACGGTAAATCAGAAAGTAGACAAATGCAGTGACACAGAGGGTAACGCCCACCAGGAACAGACCATTGATAGGAATATCGATGGCTTCCGTCGGTTGATAAGAACCCATTAACCAGTCAGGTAAAGTCGGGCTGACTTCCTTAGGGCCGAAAATAGAACGGAACAGCTGCTGCATGATGAGGCTCAAGCCCCATGTTGCAAGAAGTGTATCGAGTGGCCGTCGATAGAGCCGGCTAATCATGAGCCGTTCCACCATGTAACCGATAATGCCTGCTGTGAGGAAGGCTGCAATGATTGCAATCAGGAAATAATAAGGTAGGAGTTGAGGGAAAAAACTTTCAGTCAGTGTGGAAATGAAAAATGTCGTATATGCACCAATGGTCAGAAACTCACCATGTGCCATGTTAATTACGCCCATTTGCCCAAAGATAATTGCAAGGCCGAGCGCCATCAATAACAGCACACAGAACACAGAGAGACCATTAAAGCCTTGCATGGCAAATATTGCACCGAATTCTGCAAATGATAGATCCATCGCATCATCCTCCAAGCTTTAAAAAATTGTGTGGAATAAAAAGATCAGGAGAATGGCTTCCCCTGATCATGTGGCTGTTAACTCAGTAACCTTTAGGGAATGGGTTTGGTTTGATTAGACCTTTAGACTCGTAAACAACCTTGAACTGACCATTTGGTTGCACTTGACCAATACGTGATTTGCTCCATAAATGGTGGTTCGGGTCAATTTTTACATAGCCTTCAGGTGCAGTTTTCATTTCTAGGCCTTTAGATGCGGCAGTCACTTTCGCGACATCGAAGCTACCGGCTTTTTCAACTGCGGCTTTCCATAACCATGGACCAAGGTAGGCTGCTTGTGTTACGTCACCTACCACCGCTTTAGGGCCATATTTCGCTTTAAAGGCTTTTACGAATGCAGCATTATTGGGGTTATTCAGACTTTGGAAATATTTCATTGAAGAGTAGAAGCCCTTCATGTTTTCGCCGCCAATCCCCAGCAATTCATCTTCAGTCACTGAAAGGGTAAGCAGTGTCTGTTTGTCGCCTGTTACGCCTGCAGCTTTCATTTGTTTGTAGAAGGATACGTTCGAACCGCCCACGACTGCTGCAAAGATGGCATCTGGTTTACGCAGTTTGGTTTTGTTGATGAGAGAGCCGAATTGAGTGTGGCCCAGAGGATAATATTCTTCGCCAACCACTTTGCCTTTCAGTACTTTCTCGATGTGGGTACGGGCAATTTTCATGGTGGTACGCGGCCAGATGTAATCAGAACCAATCAGATAGAAGGTTTTGGCTTTTTTCTCTTTTGCCAGCCAGTTCAGTGCTTCAAGTACCTGTTGAGTTGCTTCCTGACCGGTGTAGATCACGTTTTTAGATTGTTCTAAACCTTCATAGAAGGTTGGGTAGTAAAGTAGAGAGTTGTTGCGTTCAATAATCGGCAATACGGCTTTACGAGAGGCTGAAGTCCAGCAACCGAAAATTGCAGCAACACGGTCTTTTTCAGACAGTTTACGTGCTTTTTCTGCAAAGGTTGGCCAGTCAGAAGCACCATCTTCCTGAATAATTTTGATCTGTCGACCGAGAACACCGCCCTGTTTATTGATCTGTTCAATGGCCAGACGTTCTGCCTGAATCGAACCGGTTTCAGAAATTGCCATGGTACCGGTTGCTGAATGTAGCTGCCCTACATACACAAACTTGTCATCGACTTTAAGTTTGGTGGTATTGACCTTTGCTGTTGCAGGTACGCTGGCATTGGTCAGTGCTGGTGCCAGCAGGAATGGAACAGCAAGTAAACCTGCCAGTAATCCAGATGTCTTCACTTTTGATTTCAAGCTCATGTCGGGTTCCCCTATAGAATTAGATGTGCTGATGCGCTTAATCATTGGTTTGCGCTTGGTATGGAACTAAGCCTAAGGGGAGTTAAAAAATGAGCATATACGTCACTTTACGTATATAACCTTCAGTCGGATTATTTTTAGATACTGATAGGCTGGGCATAGTTATTGCTTTTAAGAGCAGATATTTAGCTTGATTTGATCTGTATGGACCCAACAGCGAATACCAGTCAGGCACCGCAGCGCGTCATTCATACCCGGCGTAAATACAATACCTGGGTGGTCGATGAAAGTATTGAGGATTACGCCCTGCGCTATGCGCCTAAATCCGTCCGGAAATGGTCACTATGGACAGTGACCAACACGGCGCTTGCAGCCGTCAGTTTCCTAGCAATGGAGGCACTTGGGGCCACCATGCTCTGGCAATACGGTTTCAGTAATGCTTTCTGGGCACTGGTGGTTGTGGCGATTATCATTTTCCTGACCAGCTGGCCGATTGGTTATTATGCTGCCCGTTATAATGTCGATATTGATTTACTGACCCGTGGTGCCGGATTTGGCTATATTGGCTCCTCCATTACCTCGGTCATTTATGCCAGTTTCACCTTTATCTTTCTCGCCTTTGAAGCCGCCATCATGGCGCTGGCATTGGAGCTAGGCTTAGGGATACCCCTGAGTATTGGCTACCTGATTTCAGCACTGGTGATTTTGCCATTGGTGGTCAAAGGTATTGGCTTCATCAATAAGGTGCAGGCCATCACCCAACCACTCTGGTTATTTCTGCTTTTATTACCATGGTGCTTTGTCTTGGTGAAACAACCTGATTTGATCAGCAATCTTGCATTGATTGAGGGCGCAAAAAGTCAGAGCGCTGCCTTTAATCTGTCTTTTTTTGGTGCATCCTGCACGGTGCTCTTTGCCTTGATCACCCAGATCGGAGAACAGGCGGATTATCTGCGATTTTTACCTGATAAAAAACATATTCAGCGTAAATGGAATTGGGCAGTCTTTTTAGGTGGACCAGCTTGGATTCTGGGCGGATTTATCAAGATATTCATGGGTATGCTACTTATGGCGCTGGCAATGCAGTATCTGGTTGCCGATTCTGAACTGAGTAACCCCAATTATCTGTACTGGATTGCCTATCAACAGGTGGTCAATCATCCCGGTATGGCTTTATTTCTGACGGTTTTATTTGTCTGCATCGCTCAGATCAAGATTAATGTTACCAATGCCTATGCAGGGTCATTGGCCTGGTCGAACTTTTTTGCGCGTCTAACGCATAGCCATCCAGGGCGCGTAGTCTGGCTGGTATTCAATATCTTTATCGCCTTGCTATTGATGGAACTTGGGGTAATCCATGCGGTGGAGCGTGTGCTTGGCTTATATAGTAATGTGGCCCTTGCTTGGATTGGTGCCATTGTTGCGGATCTGGTGATCTGTAAACCACTGGGACTGAGTCCAAAAGGAATTGAATTTCGACGAGCCTATTTATATGACATTAATCCGGTTGGAGTCGGTAGCCTGATCATTGCATCGGTCTTATCCATGCTGTGTTACTGGGGAGTTTTTGGAGAGATTGCCCGATCCTTGGCTGGTTTTATTGCATTGGGTACGGCGATGTTATGTGTACCGCTAATTGCTTGGTTTACCAAAGGTAAATATTACTTGGCACGTCAAGAAAAGCCTGAGTTGGAGCTGCTCGAAACCCAAACCTGTGTAGTCTGTGAGCATGATTATGAAACTGCAGACATGGCCAGTTGTCCAGCCTATAGCAGTCAGATCTGTTCTCTGTGCTGCACGCTTGAAGCACGTTGTCATGACCTGTGTAAGCCGCATGCACGCTGGTCTTCACAGCTCAGAGTTTTTGCGGCCTGGTTCCTGCCGAAATACTGGGTACAACATATTAATACCCGTTTAAGTCTGTATATCCTGCTGATTTTTGTCTTGGGCGTGGTGCTGGCAGTCAGTCTGAGCCTGATTTATTTACAGGAGTCTGCCAACCTGGGCGCTTTGTCACAGCAGCAGGATGCGCTGACAATGCTGTTCGTCAAAATCTATGCCGTACTGTTCCTGCTACTGTGTGTAGCCGCCTGGTGGTTAGTGCTGAATGATGAAAGTCGACGTCAGGCGCAATTGGAAAGCAATACCCAGACCCAACTGCTGATGGATGAGATTGAAGCGCATAAAGTTACCGATCGCCAGTTGCAGGATGCCCGCATTCAGGCAGAAAAAGCCAATGAAGCCAAAAGCCGTTATGTAATTGGTATCAGTCATGAATTACGCACGCCGTTGAACAGTATTCTCGGTTATAGCCAGCTACTGCAGAAACAGGAAAAACTGTCTGAACAGGGCGAGTCTGCCCTTGGCGTGATTAGCCGTAGCGGTCAGCATCTGACTTCTCTGATTGATGGTCTGCTGGATTTGGCACGGATTGAAACTGGCAAGATTTCTTTGGAAAATTCCAATATCGACCTGCCAAAATTTCTTAAACAGATCGTGCATATATTCGAGCCACAGTTTGCCCAAAAGCAGCTGAAGTTTGATGTGGAGATCAGTAGCAAGATTCCACAGTATGTCCGTATTGATAAAAAACGTCTGGAACAGATACTGATTAATTTGCTGGGTAATGCTTTGAAATTTACCCTCAAGGGGGGAGTGAAATTTAAGGTCGATTACCGTTTTCAGACCGCTTATTTTGAAATTCATGATACGGGTTGTGGTATTGCTGAATCGGACGTTGAGCGGATATTCCAGCCTTTTGAACGTGGTCGTAATGTGGTACAGGGCAGTTTTGCCGGCACGGGTTTGGGGCTGCCAATCGTGAAGCTCCTAGTCGATATTCTCGGTGGCGAGCTGACCCTGAGCAGCCAGTTAAAACAGGGTTCAGTGTTTAAAATCAAATTGTATTTACCTTCTAAATCCCTGATCCATCCGATCGCGGATGTTGCCTCTAATACTGTAACCGGTTATACCGGAGAACGCCGTAAAATACTGGTGGTTGACAATGAAGCGACTGACCGTGGTCTGGTTCTGAATTTCCTTAAGCCCTTAGGTTTTATTTTAGAAGAGGCAGAATCAGGTTTAGCCTGTTTGCGTCAGGTTCCAGAATTTAATCCTGATCTGATTTTGATGGATTTAAGTATGCCTTTACTGGGCGGCTGGGAAACGGCGAAATTGCTGCGCCAGAATAAAATCACCAATGTACCGATTATTATTATTTC
>NZ_DEZM01000191.1:0-4381 GCF_002364825.1 Acinetobacter sp. UBA3132
GTTATCGCCAAGACAGATAATGCCTGATCATGAAGTTGGGAATGTTGTGAGTTTAAAATTTAAGAATCAGCCTAGACAGCAAATACCAGCTGTATTTCGGGAATGGCTATATGCATCAGGATCATTAACCCAGCAATTAACTGATTTGGCAGATAGGCAATTTAGGGTGCAGCCATTAAAAGAACATTTTCAGCGTTTAAGCTTTGAAAATGCCAGCTGGATGGGGATGCCACATCAACATACCTCTTGGGTGCGGGAAAGCTATTTATATGGTTGTGATGAACAACCTTGGGTGAAGGCTAGAAGTATTTTCCCGATTTTAAGCCTGCAAAAACGGGCACGGATTTTTCAGCATATTGGATCGAAGCCGATTGGCTGGCTGTTATTCCAGCGTACCAATCCGCATTGTGAGCGTCGTGTGATTTATCTTGAAGATGGGTGGACCCGCCAGAGCTGTTATACTTGGCATGGCTGTAAATTTATCGTACAAGAAACATTTTTACCGGCTTTCCAGCAATATATAGAACATCAACAGGCTTAATTTGATATGGCAACTGCACAAGCAATTAACTGGCGTGAACGTCTGAGCGCCTATTATTATCTTTGTCGTTTTGATAAGCCCATTGGCACAGAACTGGTTTTTTGGCCCACCATGTGGGCACTTTGGGTGGCTGCAAAGGGAATACCTGATCTGAGTATTCTGGTGCTAATGATTCTTGGTGTCATCTTTATGCGTGCAGCAGGTTGTGCCATTAATGACTTTGCCGACCGAAAGGTGGATGCACATGTGGAGCGAACAAAAACACGTCCACTGGCAACTGGAATCATTAGTGGTAAAGAAGCAGTAATGGTATTCCTGGTGCTGGTGGCTGCTAGTGCCTGCTTGCTGTTCTTCTTACCGATTGAAACGTTCTATTGGTCATTTGGGGCTTTATTTCTAGCTTTCATTTATCCTTTTATGAAACGCTATACGCATTTACCGCAGGTATTCTTGGGTGCGGCATTTTCATGGTCCATTCCCATGGCTTATACCGCAGTAGGCCAGACACCAGATTTAACCTGTTGGCTTTTATATTTTGGTAATCTGGCCTGGACTGTAGCATATGACACCCAATATGCGATTACGGATCGTGAATATGATCTTAAAATTGGGGTGAAATCGACAGCTATTTTATTTGGCCAGCATGACATTCAAATTATTAGTGCTTTACAGGCCGTTAGTATTGGGTTGATTGCTGCGGCACTTTGGCTGGAAAATTTATTGCTTCCATTTGGTCTGGCTGCACTCATTGTTGTAGCTATTGATTTTATTTACCAATGGTACAAAACACGTGATCGAGATCCTCAATGGTGTTTTTGGGCATTTCGTCACAATCGCTGGATTGGCTTGTTAATTTTTTGCGGTATTTTTATGGCTTTGGTCGTTTAAAGATATTTATCTTAAAAGTTAATTTGGCATAAAGCATCCTATTCGGGTGCTTTTTTTTATGCCTTAATGGAGCTTGCATGTAGTTTCATGCTTAAAAATAATGATTAAAAAGGATATCTTATGAAATTTACAAAAATAGCAGTTGCATTGGCAGTTTCTGTTTCCATGCTGTCGTTAACAGCGTGTAATGATGATAATGACTCATCTATTTTGACTCAGAAACCAACATTTATCTCAGAAGCTAATTATGCTTTGGATAGTGTCGATAGTAGCTCATCGATCAAGGTGATGACTTATAACATGACCAATGTACAGGGGAAAACAGCAGAAGCAACGGCTTTGGTATTGTTTCCTGATGCGCCGCAGCCTAAAGATGGCTATCGAATTGTAGTTTGGGAACATGGGACTGTGGGTGCGGGGGATGATTGTGCGCCGAGTAAGAATGTTATTCACCCTCGTTTTAAAATATTAGCCAATAGTTTATTAGCAGCAGGTTATGTCATTGTTGCACCTGACTACGAGGGGCTAGGTACAAAAGGTGTACATCCTTATCTAAATTTATCTAGTGCAGCACAATCAGCAATTTTTGCTGTTAAAGCAGCGAAAGCTCATTATGGTACAAAGCTGAATGGTGAATGGATGTCGATTGGTCAATCACAAGGCGGACATGCATCATTAGGCACAGCAGAATTTGCCAATGCAGATACCAGTTATAAGGGAGCAGTTGCAGGTGCACCAGCCTCAAGTTTAGGTCAAATTATTCAGATTTATCTTGATCCGAATTTAAATGTTGATACGAATGGTCAGCCTAAAGCGCATGGACTGAATCGATTGGATGAGCAGTTAATGCAAGTGCGTTATGCAGTAAGTATGGGACAGCTAACGGGTGCACAAGGGCAAATGCTTATCAGTCAAATTGCAGATGGATATGCAGAGCTTTTAGCTTATGCGGCATTAACCAGTTCAGGTATTAAGGCGTATGAACCCAATTATGATTTGAAAAATATCTTTACTGCAGATGCGGGCGTGATTGCAGAGCAAGCCTATGGTCGTACTGGTGATGAGGGGGTGTGTTTAAGTTATTCAGACCCGAACAGTGCAAATGGTCTACAAGAACAGTTTAAAGCTGGGGTGCTTGAATTCTTAAAAGATTCAAATCATATGATTTCTCAGTATGGAATTAATTTAAATAAAATCCAAACAGATCCAGTGGTTCAGAAATTCTTGCTTGATAATCAGCCTGCAACTAACGCAACTGCGGCTAAAGTGATTAAAACACCAGTTTATATTATTCAGGGTGCAAATGATCAGGCTGTATTGCCACCTGTTACTCAAGCATTGGTTGCTAATATGAAATTACAGGCAACCAAATATTTCCCACAAGCCGACTATTCAAGTAAATATGAGTTGGATGTTGTGCCAAATGCGAGTCATACGCAAGCGATTGTGTGTAGAAATGAAAAAGCTATCGATTTTATTCAAGCCCACATGCCTGCAGGAACTGGCATCGTACTAACTAGTGCGCAGAAAGATGCAAGTACCAGTCCGCATTGTACAGGCGCTGCAACAACCAATTAATTTATTAGTTGATTCAAAAAAAAGGAGCTTCGGCTCCTTTTTTATTTGTTATCTTGCTAAGTCTTGAGCAATCATCTGAGTTTGTTATAGTGGCTCAAGATTTTAGGTCAAGAGTATAGGTTTGTTATGTCGCAACAGACAAAAACCCGCAGTGTCAAGAAACTGGTTATTTTTGGAACCCTGGCTTTATGTATTCCAATCTTTTTGGTCACGATGGCATTTCTAGCTGTAAATAGTGATGCCAAAAATCAGGAAAAGTATAAACAGCAGCAGGCTGAAATGATCGCCCGAATTGAAGCACGTGAGGCAGCTGAGAGAAAGCAGGCAGTGGAACGGCAAGCGAATGCTGAAACAGACGTGCAGGCAGCCTCAGAAGCCAATATTCAGCAATAAGTATTTTATATAAATTTATTATCTTAAATCCCGTTGTAGTTGTCTGATGCTCGGTATTTCCGTGTATCGGACAACGGTATAGCCTGCTGCAATCAGCATGGCATCGCGTTCAGCATCTTCCTTTTCTTTGCCAAAATGACTCGGATCATCGAGCTCTACAATTGCAACGACATTATATTCCCGGTCCATCACTACAAAGTCAGTCACCTTGCGATTGAATTTACTCCGCATATTCATCTGGTCATGAGTAATCAAGGCACTGAAAGCAACTTGTGCCAAAATATGATGATGGGGAAAAGCATCTTTCAGACGAGTAAACATCCTGCTTTCAAAGGCAGTAATGACACGTTTGGGGTAAAATTTTTGCTGGCGGGTAAACAGGTGCGGGAAGAGCAGGCAAAATAAGGCGAAACTTGCCAGACAGCCAATCACAAAAAAAATAATCTGACTCAAATGAAACACAGCAGAACTTAGGGCAAATAAAAAACCCACTTCATAATGAGTGGGTTCTTCGAGAATCCTGGCTCTCCCACCTGGGCTCGAACCAGGGACCTGCGGATTAACAGTCCGTCGCTCTACCGACTGAGCTATGGGAGAATAGATTGGCTCTCCAACCTGGGCTCGAACCAGGGACCTGCGGATTAACAGTCCGTCGCTCTACCGACTGAGCTATTGGAGAATCTGAAAGCGATTATAGAGAGATTTGAAAAGGGGTCAAGGCACTTTTAGAAAAAAGCTGCAGAAATTGAATCAAGTGTTTTAAAAATAGTCGAAAAGGTTTTTAGTTCAAACTGTTATCTTTAGGTAAAACAGGCCAGCAGTCAGATTTTAATAAGCCTTAACTTATAAAGGATCTGAAACGTCGGAAATGATATGGCACAGTGCATACAGATCAACACGATTTAAATTTAAAAATATAGATATAAAAAAAAGCCCACTTCGCAATGAGTGGGCTTTCTGGAATCCTGGCTCTCCCACCTG
>NZ_DEZM01000015.1:0-6799 GCF_002364825.1 Acinetobacter sp. UBA3132
TTTTTAGCCGTATCGATTCGATGAAAGTTCACTCCCCACATATACCACTCACAACCTGCTAAAAACGTGAATATAAACACTGTCATTATTTTTATAATTATTTTATGCATCAAATAAAGCTGTAATAAACTCTACCTCTAAATTCGTAATACAATTCAGCTAAATTCAACTGACATATGAAAATTATACAAAACGAGTTTTGGCAAATAAAAAAAGCCACCTTCCGGTGGCTTTCTCAACTCACTGATTTAATTAACCAATAAATTTACGAGCATTACGGAACATACGTAACCAAGCACCATCCTGATCCCAGTCTTCTGGTTTCCAAGAATGCTGGATTGCACGGAAGTTACGCTCAGGGTGCGGCATTAGGATCGTTGCACGACCATCTTTAGAGGTCACACCAGAGATACCTTCAGGCGAACCGTTCGGGTTCAGTGGATATTGCTCAGTTGCATTACCCTGGCTATCTACATAACGCATGATTACCTGGTTATTGGCATTCAACGCAGCAATGCTTTCAGCTGATGCAACCACACGACCTTCACCATGAGCCACAGCGATTGGCAGGATTGAGCCTTCCATACCTTCAAGCAATACAGAATGAGATTTCTCTACACGAACGTTTACGCTACGCGCTTCAAATACTTCTGACTTGTTGCGATGGAAACGAGGCCATGCATCCGCACCTGGAATCAATGGAGCCAATTGAGACAACATCTGACAACCGTTACAAATACCTAAAGAGAAGGTTTCCTGGCGGTTGAAGAATTTCTCAAACTGGTCACGCAGTTGCTGGTTAAACAGTACTGATTTTGCCCAGCCTCCGCCTGCACCCAATACGTCACCATAAGAGAAGCCACCACACGTCACCAGACCTTCGAAGTCATCCAGGCTGATACGACCAGCAAGCAAGTCACTCATGTGTACGTCAACAGTATTGAAGCCGACTTTATCGAATGCTGCTGCCATTTCTACATGACCATTTACGCCCTGCTCACGCAGAATCGCCATATTTGGACGACGTGAGTTGATGTACGGTGCTTCGATTTGCTCGTTCAGATCAAATGTCGGTTGAGCAATCAAACCTTTGTGTGATTTGTCAGTAACTAACGCAAATTCTTGATCAGCAGTTTCTACGTTGTCACGCAGACGCTGGATTTGATGAGAAACTTCAGTCCAAGCCACTTGCAGGTCGGCACGTTCAAGTACCAGACCATTTACAGATAACTGGTCAGAGTTGTTTACTGTACCTACTACAGAGATCGCATCTTTTAGAGTAGAAGTAGCGATTTCTGCTTGTAATGCATCCCAATCTGCTTTTGCGATTTGCAGCACAGCACCGATTTCTTCAGCGAACAGTGAAGCTACAGTTTGTTGTTCCAGAGCTACACCAAGACGTGAAGCGAACATCATTTCCGCAACAGTTGCCAGTAAGCCACCATCACCGATGTCATGGTAAGCCTTGATCAGACCACGGTTGTTCCAGTCTTGAACCAGTGTAAAGAATGCTTTGAAGTCATCAAAGCTATCAACATCTGGAGTGACAGAACCAATGGCTTTATACACCTGAGCCAGGATCGAACCACCCAGACGGAACTGGCCTTTAGACAGATCAATACGAACCAGTACAGACTCAATATTTTTCAGTTCAGGTGTCAATGTTTTGCGAACATCAGTCACTGGAGCAAACGCAGTAATTACGCCTGACATCGGAGAAGTTACGGACTTGTCTTCGCCTTCGTCATTCCAGGTGGTACGCATTGAAAGCGAGTCTTTACCGACTGGAATTGCGATACCCAATGCTGGGCACATTTCCATACCAATCGCTTTAACGCCTTCAAATAGGGCTTGATCTTCACCCGGTTGACCCGCAGCAGCCATCCAGTTTGCAGACAATTTAATGTCGCTGATTTGATCAATCTTCGCAGACATGATATTCGAGATTGATTCAGCAACAGATAAACGCGCAGAAGCTGCTGGGTTTAACAATGCAACTGGTGGACGTTCGCCCATTGCCATTGCTTCACCAGTGTAACCTACAAGGCTTGTTGTGGTGACTGCAGCATCCGCTACAGGCACTTGCCATGGACCAACCATCTGGTCACGTGCAACCATACCGGTAATCGAACGGTCACCAATGGTGATCAAGAATGATTTAGAGGCAACAGTTGGGTTCTTAATAACACGATAAATCGCATCTTTCAGATCAGTCACTTTAGACGCATCAAAGTCGTCGCCTTTGCGTTCAGCTGTTTCGTATGAGCGGCTCATACGTGGTGTACCGCCAAGCATCACCTGCATTGGCATATCCACAGGTTTGTTGCCGAATAACGGATCTTCAACAGTTAAATGACGCGCTTCAGTCGCTTCACCCAATACTGCAAACGGACAACGTTCACGTGCACAGATTGATTCAAATAATTCTAATGAAGACGGACGGATCGCAAGCACATAACGTTCTTGTGCTTCGTTTGACCAGATTTCCATTGGAGACATACCTGGCTCAAGCGATGGAATCTTACGCAGATCAAGTACCGCACCAAGCTCGTGATCGTTCACAAGTTCAGGCATTGCATTTGAAATACCACCCGCACCTACATCGTGTACTGAAACGATCGGGTTGTGATCTTCCATGCGCCAGCAAGTATCAATCACTTCCTGACAACGGCGTTCCATTTCCGGGTTTTCACGTTGTACCGAAGCAAAGTCCAGGTTTTCACCAAGTTTACCGCTGTCTACAGAAGACGCTGCACCACCGCCAAGACCAATCAGCATCGCAGGACCACCAAGAACAATCAGAAGATCACCTGGCTGGATTGCATCTTTTTCAACATGGTCTGAACGGATGTTACCATAACCACCGGCAATCATGATTGGCTTATGGAAACCTTTGACTTCGCCATTTACATTTTGTTCAAACGTACGGAAGTAACCATTTAAGGCAGGACGACCAAATTCATTGTTAAACGCGGCACCACCCAATGGACCTTCAATCATGATTTGAAGTGGAGATGCCATACGTGATGGTTTGCCATAGTTTTCTTCCCAAGGCTGTTCAAAGCCAGGAATATTCAGGTTAGATACGGTGAAACCAGTTAAACCAGCTTTTGGCTTACCACCACGACCTGTTGCACCTTCATCACGGATTTCGCCGCCTGAACCTGTCGCTGCACCGGCAAATGGTGCAATCGCGGTTGGATGGTTGTGGGTTTCCACTTTCATCAGGATGTGAGCAGCCTGGCTCTTGTATTTATAAACGTGTTGACCGTTTTCTTCTTGCGTTGGGTAGAAACGCTGAGTATCAAAACCAACAATCACGGATGCGTTGTCTTTATATGCTGACAAGACATCTGTTGGTGATTCTTTATAGGTATTTTTGATCATCTGGAATAATGACAATGGCTGAACTTCACCGTCAATAGTCCATTCAGAACCGAAGATTTTATGACGGCAGTGTTCAGAGTTTGCCTGAGCAAACATCATCAGTTCGATGTCATTCGGGTTACGGCCCAGTTTAGTGAACGCTTCTGTCAGGTAATCAATTTCCTGATCAGACAGTGCAAAACCAAACTCGTTATTGGCTTTTACCAGTGCTTCTTTTCCTTGACCCAGAATATCAATCGAGTTCAAAGGTTTTGGCGCAGTTTCGATGAATAGTGCAGCCGCATCATCAATTGCGTTAAATACGCTTTCAGTCATGCGGTCATGCAAGACCTGTAATGCTTCTGTAGAAAGCTCTTTTACACCCTTCAGCGTAAATAAAACACCGCGCTCAAGACGATGAACCGGTGTATTACAATTCTTGAAAATATCTGTCGCTTTCGAGGACCACGGCGAAATCGTGCCGACACGTGGTGTGACTAAAATCTGGATTTCATCATTTGCAGCCTGGTGCAGTTCAAATGATTGACCATCGTTGAGAAGCTGTAAAGCGGATTGCTGTTGTTGCTCGTTGAGCGCTTGGTCAAAAAGATAAACAAATTGACTTTCTAGTGATTGAACAGAACTAATTGACGACAAACGCGAAAGTAGTTGAGTTTTCTTAAAAGAAGAATGTGCAGGTGCACCGGCAACGATAAACATGCTGATTTTGGCTCCACGGGATGGTCTTGTGAACCATGCCACAATGTGACTTGAGAGAGCGCATATTCTACTGTGAAATACTGGAATCAGCTAGTGAGGAATTAATAAATCTGATCGCTAAACTATCAGGATTTTTAAAATAATACTTTTATTTTCAGTTAAAAAAATTTAATGTAGTCGATTAGATTAACACATTTTCTTGCAGAAAAATCAAAACCGTTAAAGTTTTATTTTTAGTCGCAAAATTGTATTATTTTTCAACAACAAATTTATCTAGAATTAAACCTTCTTACTTGCTTCAGTGTGCCGAATACCTTAAAAAAACTCCCTTTATTTGAAAATAAATATTTCTTGTCGTCTATTGAAGTATCTCAATATTAAAATCATCTTTTAAAAACTCTTTACTCTTATCTCACTTTAAGACGGCAACTTATGTCGCAACTCCATATATTTTTAGCTCCATTTTTGGCATCATGCGTTAAAGAATTGATTGAATAATGATAAATGACTCAAATGCGTTGGCTGGAATTACTCTCCACTGTCCGTATTGGCAGCAAAAAGCAAAGTTCTGAACTGGCGCGCAGCCCGTTCCATAAAGACTATGATCGTATTATTTTTTCGCAAAGTTTTCGCCAGCTAAATCGTAAAACTCAGGTCCACCCTCTGACTCAGCATGATGGCATTCATACCCGTTTAACCCACTCACTAGAAGTCTCCTGTATTGGGCGTTCATTGGGTATGCTGGCTGCCGAAAAAATCAAAGATAATTTACCTGCCTGGATTTCTCCGGCCGATGTTGGCGCCATCATCCAAGCTGCCTGTCTGGCACATGATATCGGTAATCCGCCTTTTGGCCATGCCGGTGAATATGCAATTCGGGAATGGTTTGACGATGCTTCTCATACCGATTTTTTAAAAGATTTGAGTCCTGAACAGGAAGCCGATGTACGCCAGTTTGAAGGCAATGCCCAAGGCCTACGCCTGCTGACCAAGATTGATTATCATCCCTATGATGGCGGCATGCGCCTGACCTATGCCACGCTCGGCGCCTATCTTAAATACCCATGGCTCTCTGAGGCGATTGACCCGACTGGTAACACCCCGGCCAGCCGACGTCCAAAATTTGGTTGTTACCAGTCTGAAAAAGAAATTTTGCAGGAAATTGCTGAACAGTTAGGATTAATCCAGCTTGGTGAATACCATTATTGTCGTCATCCACTGACCTATCTTTTAGAAGCTGCGGATGATATCTGCTATGCTCTGATTGATCTGGAAGATGGCATCAGCCTGAATATGCTCAGTTATGCCGAAGTCGAGCCAGTTTTCCTGAACTTGCTGGGAGAATATGGCACACCTGAAGAAATCAACCTGCCTAATACCACCTGGCAACAAAAAATTGCCGCCTTACGTGGCCGGGTCATGAAACGTCTGGTAGATGAAGTCACCACAGCCTTTGCCCGACATCAGCAAGAAATTCTGATGGGCCAATTGCAAGGCTCATTGCTGAGTTATTGCAGTGCCGACATTGAGATTGGCATTAACCGGGCCAAAGAACTGGCGCGAGACAAGATCTTCGAACATCCGCAAAAAGCCGGTCTGGAAATTATTGCGCATCAAAGTCTGCAAACGATTCTGGATGCCTTTATTCCACTGACCACACCGCACAAAACCTTAAGCTTTAAAGAACAGCGTTTAATGGCCATTTTAAAACGTTCGGGTGCGCAGTTTAGTGCTGATCATTATGACAACATTATGCAGGTACTGGATATTATTTCCAAGTTTTCGGATCATCAGGCTTATAACCTGGCTCAGGAACTGCATGGCAATAAAGCTGGATTAATTTAATGATTTACACGATTTGCTGATAATCTCGGCAAATCGCAACTTTTTAATTTGCAGTATTTTGCCTTTGGCCCGAATGCTGACTAATATGCCCGTATTGAAATTGAGTATTTATAAAAAATGATTGGATGTCTGATTGGTGAAGTGCTGGCACTGGAAGCACCGACTGTTTTGTTGAATGTAAATGGTATCGGTTATGAAATTGATACGCCACTGACCACTTTTTGCCAGCTGCAAAAAGGCCAGAAAATTACCCTTTGGACACATTTGGCCGTGCGTGAAGATGCCCAGTTACTTTATGGCTTTATTAATGCACAGGAAAAAACTATTTTCCGCACCTTATTAAAGGTGAACGGCGTTGGCCCTAAAATGGCACTTGGCATTCTGTCTACCCTGAGTGTAGAAATGCTGATTCATACCGTTGAACATGAAGATGTGAATACACTGGTGAAAGTGCCCGGCGTAGGCAAGAAAACCGCAGAACGTTTAATGATTGAATTACGTGACCGCTTTAAAGCCATGGCTTCAAGTACAGCACCAAGCAACTCTACCACTGAGCAAATCCAATTTACTGGCAATTCTGCAGTGGCAGAAGCGGAAGCTGCATTACAGTCATTGGGTTACAAACCTCTGGAAGCCCAAAAACTGGTTAATGCAGCCAAAGGTGATTTTACTGAAGCCAGTGATATTATCCGTGCGGCATTAAAGTCGATGAATAAATAATAGGAAAATGACTTAATGTTAAATAAGTTTGTTTATTCTCTTATTTATATAAATTACTCGCGACATGGATGTCGCCAGTTGAGTTGGGGTACAGGACGTACCCCAACTCAACAAAAGATTTTTGTTACTTTTGATCTTTCAAAAGTAA
>NZ_DEZM01000206.1:0-3840 GCF_002364825.1 Acinetobacter sp. UBA3132
TGGCTATTATCCAAACTTTGTCTCGCGTGGCTTTGCACTCGATTTGGCATCAAGCTACCTCATTAATGGCAATGTGATTCGTGGTGAACAAAATGTTGCACTTGAAAACAAAGAACGTGTGGAAATTTTAAAAGGCATTTCCGCGATTCAAAGTGGTATGTCGACCCCGGGTGGTGTGGTCAATTATGTCACCAAGCGACCTAAAGATATCCAGGCCCTGACATTCTCTGCTGATCAACATGGACAGTTTTCAGTGGCAACTGATCTAGGTGGTTTTTGGGGTGATGAGCAACAATTCGGATATCGCATCAATCTGGTGAATGAACAGATGGATTCTTATGTCGATCATGTGGAGGGTGAACGCTATTTAGCGGCATTGGCCTTAGATTGGAAAACATCTGAGCAATCTAAATTGGAATTTGATCTTGAAGCACAGCGTTCCGAACAAAGATCAGTGCCAGGCTATCAATTACTCGATGGCAAAGTCCCAGAAAATGTGAAATGGGACCGATTGCTGGGTTACCAGACTTGGGGCAAACCGGTCACGATCGATAGTCTGAATAGCAGTTTAAAATATAGCTATGCTTTGAATAGTGACTGGAACCTGGGACTCGTTGCAGCACACAGTAAATCCAGAGTTGATGACTATTCAAGCTTTGCTTATGGTTATTATCGGGAAGGCTGTCTGGAAGCGTATTCCTGTAACACGTTTGGTAAAGCTGGCGAGTATGATATTTACGATTATCAGAATCCAGATGAAACCTTTAAAACCAACCAATTTAAAGTCAAACTAGATGGGGTGATTGATACCAATTGGGCGCAACATTATCTAAATTTTGATATTACACAAACCAATAAATCGCGAGATCGTTTTGCTGGTGTCAATGAATGGATTGGTGTAGGTAATATTTATACAGAAACCATAGATTTTTCCCCAGTAACAGCGAATGCTGGACCAAAATATCAAGCACTTAAAAGTAAACAAACTGCATTGACGTTTCTTGATCGTATTGAATGGAATGAACATTGGACCACTTTGATTGGCGGAAAATGGATCGAGCTGGATGAACAAGCATATGATGCAGATCGGGTAAAAGTCCGCGATACTGATTTAGGCAAATTTTTACCGCAATTTGCGATCAGCTATAGCCCCTTGGAATCGACTACCGTCTATGCCTCGTATGCTAAAGGCCTGTCAGATGGAAAAACAGCGCCTTGGTTTGCAGAGAATGCGGCTGAAACTCTAGCACCGATCTATTCAGAGCAATATGAAATTGGTTTCAAACAACAGATCAAGCAGTTTTTATTGACTGCCTCGCTATTTGATTTACGCCAAGACAACCAATATAGCAAGCCGATTTCAGGACTTCGCTATTTTGTTGCGGAAGGCGAACAACATAGTCAGGGTCTGGAGCTCGGACTGAATGGTGCATTAACCGACCATCTGGCCTTAACTTCATCTTTAGCCTTGACCAAAGCCCGTTTAGAAAATGTGGAAGCGGTTGAATATGGTAATCATCAGGCGCAAAACGTGCCAAAAGTTCGTTTCGCAACGCATCTTCGCTATAACGTACCGAGCATTGCAGGTTTCACTATTCTGGCAGGTGGTCAATACAGTTCCAGCAAATATGCCAACAAAGAGGGTGCTGCGAAAGTTGCAGGTTATAGTGTGGTTGATTTAGGCGCTGCTTATCAATTTAAGCTAAATACGACCGATGCATTGCTGCGCTTGAATATTAATAATCTGTTCAACAAGAAATACTGGCGTGATGCAGGTGAATTTTTGGGTGACGATTATTTATTCTTGGGTTCGCCGCGTACAGCAACCTTGTCATTCAATCTGAACTTCTAAATTGGCTGCTTAATCAGGTTATATCGTCGTGGAAAATATAGAAATTGCAGCGTTCATTTTAAACGTTTTAGGTGTCTGGCTGACCTCCAAACAATATAAAGTCTGCTGGTTGGTGAATATTATCGCTGTATTTTTATATATGATTATTTTTTATCGTGTCAATTTATTTGCAGACGCAGCATTACAAGCCGTATTTATCTTGATGCAACTGTATGGCTGGTATAGCTGGTCGAAGAAAAATCATGACCAGGCTATCACCGTGCAGATTGGCTATTTGAATAAAAAAATCTGGGTATATAGCCTGATTGTGGGTATTGTCGCCGGTCTGGTGATTGGCGCCTTATTTGCTCATTTCACCACAGCATCACTCCCTTGGTTGGATTCCATGTTAGCCTCTTTTAGCTTGGTGGCAAGTTATTGGGCGGCAAAAAAATATATTGAAAGCTGGGGCTTGTGGTGTGTTCTAGATGTGATTTATGTCGGTATGTACACCCATAAATCATTGTATTTAACAGCCGTACTCTATTTTCTCTTTATTCTTCTTGCACTGAATGGCTGGAGAATGTGGCGAAATCTTTATAGAGTGAAATTATCTTGAAATGACACTATTGCAAATAGAAATTTGAGGTGATGCTCTTTCCTTTAAAAAAAGTGTTTATAGACTAAAAACTTTATTTGAATTGGCCGCAGCTTGAAGATGTTGCTGATATTTTGTGAAAGCTAGCTACCATACATTCAAAGCGAACCGAAGTTCGCTTTGAATGTATTTCACTTCTTAAAAGAACCCGGCTGGTTTGGTCGAATAGCTGACTAGCAAGTTTTTAGTCTGCTGATAATGATCCAGCATCATTCTATGGTTCTCGCGTCCAATGCCGGATTTTTTATAGCCACCGAAAGCCGCATGGGCAGGGTAGATGTGATAACAGTTGGTCCAGACCCGACCAGCCTGGATGGCACGACCGGCACGATACGAGGTATGTGCCGAGCGCGACCAGACCCCGGCACCGAGTCCGTAAATGGTATCGTTGGCGATCTTGATTGCATCATCGAAGTCTTTAAAGGTAGTCACGGCCAGCACGGGACCAAAAATTTCTTCCTGGAAGGTTTTCATATTGTTGGTGCCCTTAAAGATGGTCGGCTCAATATAGAAACCTTGACCGACTTCCTGACGTGCTTCACCGCCGGTCAGGATCTGTGCACCTTCTTCACGGCCAGTGGCAATACAGCCCAGAATCTTGTCCTGCTGTTCCTGAGAAGCTTGCGCGCCAATCATGGTGTCGGTATCCAGTGGATGACCGGTTTTAATGCGTTGTACCCGTTCTACTGCACGCGCTAAAAACTCATCGGCAATACTTTCCTGTACCAAGGCCCGGGAAGGGCAGGTACAGATTTCACCCTGGTTCAGGGCAAACATGGCAAAGCCTTCCAGTGCCTTGTCCAGATAATCGTCTTGCTGATCCATAATGTCGGCAAAGAACAAGTTTGGGGATTTTCCGCCAAGTTCCAGGGTCACCGGAATAATATTTTCAGTCGCATATTGCATGATCAGCTGACCCACTGCGGTTGAACCGGTAAAGGCAATCTTGGCAATGCGTGGGTTGGTGGCTAGCGGGCGACCGACTTCAACCCCATAACCATTGACGATATTCAGGACACCCGGTGGCAAAATATCCTGAATCAGTTCAGCCAGAACCAGAATGCTGACCGGGGTCTGTTCTGCAGGTTTCAGCACAATACAATTACCCGCAGCCAGGGCGGGTGCGAGTTTCCAGGCGGCCATCAGAATCGGGAAATTCCAGGGAATGATTTGTCCGACTACACCAAGCGGTTCATGGAAATGGTAGGCAATGGTATCTTCATCAATTTCGGAAATACCGCCTTCCTGGGCACGGATACAGCCGGCAAAATAACGAAAATGGTCAATAGCCAGCGGAATATCGGCAGCCAGCGTTTCACGGATCGGTTTGCCGTTGTCCCAGGTTTCTGCC
>NZ_DEZM01000206.1:4065-4317 GCF_002364825.1 Acinetobacter sp. UBA3132
GTTGTCCCAGGTTTCTGCCACAGCCAGCAGTTCCAGATTTTGTTCCAGACGATCTGCAATTTTCAACAGGATATTGGAGCGGGTGGTCGGCGATGATCTGTTCCATTGTTCTTTGGCGTTGTGTGCTGCATCCAGGGCCAATTCAATGTCTTCTACAGAAGAACGCGGAACCTTGGTAAAGACTTTGCCATCTACCGGAGAGATATTGTCAAAGTATTCACCTTTGACTGGAGCGACCCATTCGCCGCCAAT
>NZ_DEZM01000206.1:4450-4712 GCF_002364825.1 Acinetobacter sp. UBA3132
AGCGACCCATTCGCCGCCAATAAAATTCTCGTATTGTGCTTTAAAATGAACTTTTGAATCAGGTTGATTAGGATCGACGTAACGCATATGTATTTCCTTTGCTTATTTTCGTGTGACCAAACTGCTTCTACAGCTTTGGTATAAGGTACTTATGTACGCTATTTGATTAACATAACTGGTATAAGGTTGGAGAAAGGTTGGAGTCAAGCAGGTTTACACTCTTTTCGATCTGTCTTAAAAGAATAAAGATTACAATGGATGT
>NZ_DEZM01000206.1:4810-6873 GCF_002364825.1 Acinetobacter sp. UBA3132
TGAGAATAAGGAATGATGACAAAACAAAATTTGGCGCAAAAAAGGCACAATATCGATCAGCTTCGGCAAAGTAGCAGTTTATCTCCCCTGCATGCAGAACAGCTGGGACAGAGTATTGCCAGCTCTTGGCAGCGCTCATCCTCGGCTGAAATCCCTAAGAATCGTTTAGCAGCACCGCTGACAGATATAAAAAAGACCACTTCTTCTTTAACTTTAGCCTATGCTCTACGCCATTGTGCACAAGACTTGAAACATATTGCAGAGCAGTCATCGATGGTGTTGGCAGTCGGTGATATAGGCAGCACCATCATCTGGACAGCGTCCAGCCCGCAAATGCAAAGTGCCGCAGAAAGTGTACATTTTATTGAAGGTGGACAATGGCGCGAAGAGCTAGTCGGAACCAATGCATTGGCATTATCCTTAAAAACTCAACAATCCAGCTGTGTCTTTTCCAGTGAACATTACATGTCCTCCATTCATGATTGGGTTTGTTACGCTGCCCCGATTATTGATCCCTATTCAAAACAGGTCTTAGGTGTCATTGATCTGTCAACTACCTGGCCAAAGCATAACAGTTTAGCACTACTAGCTGCGGAGCGCTGTGCTACGATCATCCAGTCGGCTCTACTAGAATATCAGAAGCAGCGCCTGTTTATTCGGGCTTTTTCAGTACCCCAAGTACTGTTTAATGGCAAGGTGCTAGTTCTGACCCCTCGACAGATTGAAATTCTAGCCATTCTGGCCTTATGTCCGCAGGGCCTGAGTCTAGATACCTTGCATCAGGCCTTATATGGCGAACGCAAGGTCAGTATGGGGACTTTAAAAGCAGAAATGTCACAGTTACGCGATGTACTAGGTGGTATGCTGGGTTCCAGACCCTATCGTTTATTGGCGGATGTAGAGGCTGACTTTTTAATGATGGAGCAATCCCTAGATGCTGGATATATTGATTCAGCCTTGAAGTTATGTACCGGCGTATTTCTGGCCAAAACAGAAAGTCCATTTCTATGCGCTTGGAGAGATTGTCTGGAATCACGCCTGAGCGATGCCATTTTCAAGGCTAATGAAACCGATGTCCTACTGAAACATGTGGCACATTTTCCTGAGGCGATTGATGCTGTAGAACGCCTGATTGAACTGATGCCCAAAACCCATCCCGTTCATCAGACTCTGTTAAAATATAAAAATCTTTAAAGCTGATGTAAATGTCGGTACAAAGCTAAACAGTTAAAATAGGAAAATTCTGGAATATTAAGTATTATCCTTGCTTACTGTGGGTTTACTTATTAATTTAGACTGAACCTGATCCTAAAATTTTTATCAGTGGCTACCCAGTTTGCCTAGCTGCTTGATGGGATGCTCTTCATTAAAATCAGCTACGCTCACCTTCATGTCATTTGAAGGACGCGCAGTTTATTCCTCAGGGATCAAATATAATCGTAAGATAATACGCTATGAAATTTTATTTGTGGCTGAAACGGGCTAAAAAAATCTTGGCATTTTTCTACCATGGGATTAATGTCGATATTCATAATGAAAGGGGCTTGATAAAAAAGAAACACCCCCGTTTTTATCCTCTTATGAAGGCAAAAGGATCAGCCAGGAACAGGAAAATGCATGTCTGCTCTTGGCACACTTCCTCAGAAAGTGAAACAGGGGCTGTTAAAAATGTAAGTCAGATGCTTGGAGAGAAGACTTACATTGAGGCACTACATCGCCGCTTTAAAAATATCTACCACTTGGGCATGGCTGGCTTTACGTGGATTGGTCAGCATGCATGCATCTTTTTGTGCATTTTTCGCCATGATGGCCAAGTCAGCTTCTTTTACATTCAATTCCGTCAGCCCAGATGGAATACCAATTGAAGCCGAAAGCTGACGAATGGCGCCAATCGCTTCATAAGCTGCTTCAGTTACGGTTAAACCTTCTGTATTCACCCCCATCAATTGGGCAATTTTGGCATAACGTTCAGGACAAGCAATCAGGTTAAATTCACAAACATGGGGGAGCAGAATTGCATTACAAACACCATGCGGCAAGTTGTAGAAGCCTCCGAGCTGATG
>NZ_DEZM01000168.1:0-4841 GCF_002364825.1 Acinetobacter sp. UBA3132
ACTTAAGTCTTGACTCGCTTGATGACCTGACTTTTTTGGTCTTTTTTGCCAATCTTCCTTTATATTTCCGATAAACTGAATTAATGCCAAACTATATATTTCACATAATTTATCTACTATTAATCATTGACTCATTTCTTGTCTTGAAATCATTTTTCACTTGCCCTGTTTTAACTAAAAATAGGTATCCAGTTTGATCCGGTAATTGACCAAATTGACAGAAAAAACCCAGACTTGATTAATAGACTCCTCTTGCTTGAAAATGAATAAAAACTGCTATAAATTCGGTGGCTTTTTTTTCATCGGTCACGTACACAAGCCGCAGTACTTATGGCATAATCACTATAATTTCATGATTTTATTTTCGGTATTTTTTTTATGAATCTGGAGCGGGTCGATCTCAATCTATTAATTTATCTTGATGTACTTCTTCGCGAAAAAAATGTCACACGTGCAGCTGAGCAACTTGGCGTGACCCAGCCTGCCATGAGTAACATTTTGCGTCGTCTGCGCAATTTATTTAATGATCCCCTCCTGATCCGTTCTTCTGAAGGGATGACACCGACTGAACGGGCACTCGAACTGCAGCCACGTATTCGCGATGCCCTGTCTGACCTGTCCATGATTCTGGAACCCCGTACCGAGTTCCGCCCTTATACCTCAAATCGTGTATTCCGTATCATGACTTCAGATTATGCTGAAGCGACGCTGGTACCGCGCCTGGTCAAAGCTTTACGCTCTGAAGCACCCAATGTAGTTCTAGACTTCCTGACACCAAGTGATGTGTCTTATCGTGACATGGAACAAGGTAAGGTTGACCTGGCGATTAACCGGTTTAATGAAATTCCGCAAAGTTTCCATCAGGTACTGGTGTGGCGTGACAGCTTTTCTTGTCTGTTAAATAATAAACATCCTGCTGCTGGTAACCTGAATCTGAAAAGCTATTTAGATGCACAGCATATCTGGGTATCTAAAACCGGCATGGGCGTGGGTTTCGGGGTTAATCCTGAAAAGCAGGCCGGACTTGGCTGGATTGATCAGGCGCTGGAACGTATTGGGCAAAAACGTAAGATTTCAGTATTTACCCGTCACTATCAGATGCCGGGACTTTTGGCGTCAAATGTAGATCTGGTAGCAACGCTACCAACCCGTATTGCCCGCCTGCAAGCCAAGAACCATAATTTGCTACTTAAAGATCCACCCTTCTATATTCCTGAATTTGAACTGAAGATGGCATGGTGTCCATTACTGCATCATCATCCGGCACATCGCTGGTTGCGTCAGCTGATTTTGTATGTAGCGCGCCAGATGATTGAAGAAGAGAATCGTGAATTTATGCAGAATAATTCGCAATTTTCACCTTATTAAAATGAATTTCACATAAATTATTATTTTTTAAGCTTATACTGTAAGGACTTGAGATCTGTTTTTACACCTCAAGTCCTTTTTTGTGTTAAAAATATTCCAAGATAATATCAATCCACAGGTGGATTACGTGAGCCTCTTTCAAAACATCGTGATTATCTTAATACTCATCGCGGGGGCTGGTTTTTTATCACTGACTGAAATCGCGCTCGCAGGTGCCCGTAAGGTCAAACTTAAAATTTTGGCCGAATCAGGCGACGTCCGTGCCCAGAAAGTGCTGGATTTACAGGAAAACTCAGCAGACTTCTTTGCTGCCTCCCAAATTGGCTTAAATGCTGTCGCCATTCTCGGCGGTATTCTGGGTGAAGGGGCTTTCCGTCCTTATATCGCCGAATTTGTCTCGCGTATATATGATGGTCCTTGGACCGAGAACATCAGCTTTGCCTTATCTTTCACTCTGGTGACTTCATTATTCATTCTGTTTGCCGATCTGATGCCAAAACGCCTGGCAATGATTGCACCGGAAAAAATTTCAGTCGCAGTTATCAACCCGATTCAAATTTTTATTAAAATCTGCAAGCCGTTGGCTTGGATAATTAATGCCATTGCCAATCTGTTGTTCCGGTTATTCAAAGTCAATACGATCCGGGATGACAATATCACCTTTGCAGATATTTCTGCGGTGATGGATGCCGGTGCTCAGGCTGGCGTACTACAAAAGCAGGAACACCACTTTATTGAAAACGTGTTTGAACTTGAAGAACGTAATGTTCCTTCCAGTATGACCACACGTGAAAATGTGGTGTTCTTTACCCTGACTGAAGCTGAAGACAGTATTCGTCAAAAGCTGGCGCAATATCCTTATTCCAAATTTCTGGTCTGTAATGAAAATATCGACCAGGTAATTGGCTATGTCGATGCCAAAGACATTCTGGTCCGTATTCTCAACAACCAGAAAATCAATCAGCTGAATGAATCTACCATTCGTAATGTGTTGATGATTCCGGACACTCTGACCTTATCCGAACTTCTGGACCGCTTCCGTTCGAGCAAAGAAAAGTTTGCAGTGGTCATTAACGAATATGCACTTGTCGTGGGTGTGATTACCCTGTCTGACATCATGATTACCGTAATGGGTGACTGGGTAACACCAATGGAAGAAGATCAGCAGATCTTTAAACGTGATGCTGATTCATGGCTGATTGAAGGCAGTACGCCAATTGAAGACATGAAACATGCCTTAGGCATTGATGAAATGCCAGATGAAGAAAATTATGAAACGCTGGCTGGTTTTATGATGTATAAGCTGCGCAAGATTCCACGTCCGGCTGATATCGTGATTCATGCAGGTTATAAATTTGAAGTTGTGGATGTCGATCATTTCAAAATTGACCAGTTGCTGGTGACTCGCTTACTGGAACCCAATAAAAATAATATTGAGGAAGAATCAGATTAATCTGATTCTTCTACAGACGTTACACTAAAAAAAAGAATATAAAAATTGAAAGGATGAATCGATGTCTATTTCTGCCCTACTTGCGTGTTTTAGTTTTTATTCTGCGCTGTATCTAATTTATTTTTTCTTTGCCAAACAGCAAAATGCGCTATTTTTATTTTTAGCGGTAGGATTACTGATTTTCGCCTGCATGATCACACCGTATAGCTATGAAAGACGTCGAAAAAGTTACGACAACACCATGTCATTTGAACCTTTTTGGGCAATTTATCCTCTAATCACATGGTGGCGCTTATTTATTTGGCCTGTACGCGGTTTATTGCGCTGGATTTATGACCATTAAAAAAAGCACCTTTAGATGCTTTTTTATTTTGAATCAGTATTTGCTGATCAATACATCTAATACTGCCTGGTAGTGAATACGAATATCATCTTCCAGAATTTTATAGGCATTATCGAACTGCACCATAGGCCAGCCTTCTTTCCAGAATGGGAAAATATTATGCAGGTCATGCGTCACGATTGCATCTTCACGCACAATAGCCTGAGCGATCTGTGCCAATACAAATGCAGTTTCCGCACCATCAATCGCCAGGTAATCAATACCACGCGCCTTTAAAATACGGATACGGTCTTTCTTGTAACGAATCTTTTTGATCTGAGCTTCATTCAAGTGAAGCGCGATAGACACTGCTTCAACAAATTTTTCTTCAAATGACTGATGCAATTTAACCAGCGCCTGTTTATGCGCTTCCTGACGACCCGCTTTACCACCCTGACGAATAGCTTCTTTCGCTTCGGTATCTAATTCATCGTTTTTCATTGCCTGTAACAGATCCAGAATTTCGATGTCGCTTAAAGTCTCAGGAGATTGATCAGTCATGAACTGCCCTTACAAATAATATTTACAATAGGCTATTTTCGCATAATTCCCGGACAAAAAGACAAAATCCTGTTGCAAGTGAGATGATTTAATTACGCATTGCAATTTTTCGGAAAAATTCAGCAATTTACTTTATAGTAATCTTACTCATCCATCTCCTGCCCGACTTCATACATGCAAAACCAACAAGTCAATGTGCTGCTTCAGCAACTTCAGCGGCTCTATCCAGCGGCTTTTAAGCACAATTACCTGTTTTATAGCCAGATCAAGACCAGAGGTGTACTGGATGACCGTCGTGAATTTATTCCCTGGCTATTGGCGAGCATGATTTTTGTGCCAATCAGTTTCGTACTGAAAGATATTTTCCTGAGTAATTTTACTGAGCTGAGTAACTTTCAGGCACAAGCCTATGCCATTCTGGCAATTCTTTTATTCTTGATGGTGATTGTCCCTTTGGTCATTAAACAGATTCGACATTCTTCGCATTCACTTTATCAACTATTACGACATAGTCCTGTCAAGCTTGCTGTAATCGTTATTCTGTCTGCCCTGAATATTCAATTTTTACAAAGTCAGTTTGTGATGTGGGCGCTCCTGTTCTTTGGTGTCAGTTTTGGCTTTGTGCGTTTTTATAAGGAAAATCTGTTTCGTCAAAACAGTCAGGACAGTGAATATTATCAGCTGCATCAACTGCGTCGTGTGTGTTTCTGGGCATACAAACAAAGCCTGAGAACCCGATTAAAACTCTATATGACTTCGGCTCAAAGTCCTGAATATGAAGTACTCGAGCGTCAGCTAAACCGCTATGCCGACTTATATAGCCAGTTATTCAAATCTGAACACCAGTACTGTAAAAGCATTAAACATATTGATGTGGACAGTTATCTGGATGAAATGCTGTAAATCGATTAATTTATTGAAATTTAAAGCTTTGAATAACATCAGCTTTGCTTTCTTTTAAATTTTAATGGCTAAATTGCCTGAAAATAAAACAAATAATAAGAAATCATCTTGCCAAGTTCTCGCTGCTCATCTATGATGGCGCGCATGCCCGAGTGGTGAAATCGGTAGACACAGGGGATTTAAAATCCCCCGCCCACAAAGCGTGCCAGTTCGAGTCTGGCCTCGGGCACCATT
>NZ_DEZM01000084.1:0-5851 GCF_002364825.1 Acinetobacter sp. UBA3132
TTAATGATAAAAACAAGGAAATAACTATGAATAATTTAAATGATTCTGCTTTAAATGCAGGGGGACGTTTTGGGCGTCGTTCATATCTGGCCTGGAATATGCTGATGGGCTTTTGTTTGATGCTTGTCGGTATTTTAGCTGCTGTCATTCTACCAGGCGCAAATCCATTTCTGAGTCCAGATGGTTCCTTGCCTATGCTATCACTGGTAGTCATGGGATTAATTTATATTGCAGTAATTTATTTCAGTATCATCTTTTTAATTCGTCGCCTGCATGACCGAAACCATAGCGGCTGGCTGTCTTTGCTGATGCTGGTACCTATCGCCAATATTTTATTTGCCTTGTATGCCCTGTTTGCTCCGGGTAACCGTGACAGCAACCAGTTTGGCCACCCCCGTACCACACGTGGCTGGGAAAATGTACTGGCGATTCTTTATATTCTGCTGATTGTTTTGGGGATTGCAGCGGCCATGGCGGTTCCGTCTTATCAGGACTATGTCAATCGTGCAAAACAGGCAAATTTGCAACAGCAATAAGTTTAATCCAGTCAACTCAATTCAAAAGCCAGCTCTAAAAATGGGTCTGGCTTTTCATCTTGATTTAAAAAAAATTCCTTAAAAGCGCTTTAGACTGAATTTAAAAAGTCTTAAGCTGCATCTTCATACACGGACCCACACAGACTCGTCATGGATGCCCTTCATTCTCCAATTTTACCCACCAAAGAAGATATCGCCACACTTCCAAGATTTCAAAATATCTCCTTTGAAAAAATTATTGTGATTCAGAATCTTCAACAGGCAGAAGTAATACGTGAAGAACTTGAACAGGTACAAGTCTTTGGCTTTGACTCAGAATCCAAGCCCATATTTAAAGCCGGTGAACAGTCTACAGGACCGCATTTGATTCAGTTAGCTACCCGAGAAAGGGAGTATTTATTTCAAATGAATACGGAACTATGGCATTTTTTACAGCCAATATTTGCCAATCCCAATCAGATGAAAGCTGGCTTTGGCTTAAAAAATGACAAGCAACTGTTCCGTAAAAAAGGTGTTGAATTAAATGGGGTACTGGAACTCTCCAAATGCTTTGGCAGTTTTGGGCTTAAACAGGCTGTTGGGGTCAGAAATGCGACGGCACTCCTGTTCCAGGTGAATTTCCCAAAGTCCAAAAGAATCAGTACCTCTAACTGGGCAGCACGGAAACTCAGCCAAGCTCAAATTGAATACGCAGCCGCGGATGCTTATGCCTGTATTTTGATTCTGGAAGAACTTTGGCAACGGAAACTCCTAAGCCGAGAATTGAAACTTTCCTAAAGAAAACCATCATTGCTTCTGGATGCTCCTTAACACTGTTACTTGAGAAATTAAGCGCTGATCGATTGTAAGATTATGTAAACTATATAACGCACCAAAATTTAGCAAATGAATAATCACTTTTCTAAAAATCCGAGTAAACTACTCAACTTTTCTACTATTCTTTTAATCGAACATTAAGCTAAACAATAAAAATGCACAAAAATAACACCACTCATCTTTTATAAGCACCAAAATAACCGATATAAATCATTGTTTTTAATTGCATTTTTTCACAAAATATAAAATTATTATCAATCCTTTGATAAACATGAATTTTCCATAACATTTTCCTGACTTATGGTCAAAATTATAGTTCTAGGCTCTATAAATTTGGCAGATTTTTGCTAAAACATGATGTGCATAACAATTCTCCATCGTTAAGTAGTTCAAATTTCTAGAGGGTAAAAATCATGGCAAGTTTATTGGGCGGCGGTAAGTTCAATGGGGTATTCACACTGGCAGTGCAAGGTATTAGCAAAGCCGTAGGCTTCCTGACTAAGGCTGTTATTACCTTAGTTGATGAAGTGGTTGAAACAGTCAGTACCCTGACGGCACCTTTGACGGACGCACTGACACAATTACCTGTAGTTGGCGATACGTTAAAAACTGTCCTGGATACCAGTACAGGACTGTTAGCAGATGTGAGTCAAGGCGTGCATGCCGTATCAGACCAGCTATTACAGGGAGATTTATCTGGTGGTATAGACATACTGCTAAATGGAACTACAGACCTGGTCGGTCAAACTTTAAATGGCGTCTCTGATATCTTAGAGATAGCGTTTTAGATACTACGGCGCCGCTGACTGCCCCACTGCTTTCTTTGCCAGTCATCGGTGATGTGGTTGCATCAGTCGGGCAGACTACTTCTAACCTGAGTGGACTGATTTCAGAAACGGATGATTATGTCGCTGGCATTCAGCCACTAGATCTGGTGAATAATGTACTCAGTAATCCGGTAGCGAGTGTGGGCGGTGTCCTGCAAGATGTCTCAGGCACTGTCGATGCACTGCTGGATGACCTTGCCCCGATTACTGATACGGCAGCAGATCTGCCAGTTATCGGCAGTATCGTCACAACTGTAGGCGCCACAGCAGGTGCAGTCAATGACGGTCTTTATGACCTGGGTACTCAGCTTGGTAAAGTAGGTCCACTGGATCTGGAACTTCATCTCGCATATGTTTAATTGAATTTCATCCATGCTGAATGATCAGCCTGATCAGATATAAAAACAACAATGAGCTGTACTCACTCACTCCAACCTGCCCATGACAGGTTTTTTTCATATGCAAGATTCAGTATTTAGATTTAGAAATCCGCCGTTTATTTGTTAAGATGGCAGCCATTCAAATTCAATCGACGATTAGGCCAGGAGCGAAAGCATGCTGATCATCCCTGCAATTGACCTGAAAGATGGCAAATGTGTCCGTTTAAAACAAGGTCGTATGGAAGACGATACTGTATTTTCTGATGATCCAGTGGCTACTGCGCAGCATTGGGTAAATGAAGGTGCGCGTCGTCTCCATCTGGTTGATCTGAACGGTGCTTTTGCAGGTACCCCGATTCATAAGCCAGTCGTAGAAGCGATTGCTAAAGCACAACCAAACTTACCGATTCAAATCGGTGGTGGTATTCGTTCACTGGAAACCATTGAGCATTACCTAGATGCAGGCGTATCTTATGTGATCATAGGTACAAAAGCAGTGAAAGAGCCTGAGTTTGTTGAAGAAGCCTGTAAACAGTTCGCTGGTCATATCATTGTTGGTATTGACGCCATGAATGGCATGGTTGCAACGGATGGTTGGGCCAATGTGACTGACGTGAAAGCGACTGATCTGGCTAAACGTTTCGCAGATGCAGGTGTGTCCAGCATTGTCTATACCGACATCGCACGTGACGGCATGATGCAAGGTGTGAACATTGAGCAAACTGTGAACCTGGCAACTTACTCAGGTCTTCCAGTGATTGCTTCTGGTGGTGTCACTAATATCGATGACGTTCATGGCTTAAAAGGCCAACCAGGCATTCTTGGCGCAATTACTGGTCGTGCGATCTATGAAGGCACTTTAAATCTTCGTGAAGCACAAGCGGTTTTAGACGCTTAATCTGAAAGATTGATGTTGCTGTAAAAGAGGTCTTCGGGCCTCTTTTTGTTTTTACCTGAATACTGATCTCCCATGTCTAACTTATCCTCTGAATCCTCAATATGGAAAGCGAAGCTCCCCCAGCTTTCTCTGATTTTAATTACCATCATTGTTCTGCTTTATTATGACAGCAATGCTCGGCGAACCTCAGCTACCGGAGTTCCATCCTCACCTTGCCATCATTTTAGTTGGCCTCGGTATAGCCAGCGCAGTGATTCAACTGGTCATGAACTGGGCACAGGAAATGGTTGATCCTTCTCAGGCTGCCATCATCTATGCAGGTGAACCGATCTGGGCCAGTCTGTTTGGCCGACTCGCTGGAGAACGTTTACCTGCTCTGGCTTTATTGGGCGGATTAATGGTGGTACTGGGTGTAATTGCCAGTGAATGGAAACCGAAGTTTTTAAGAACAGAAAAAAGGGAAGAATTGAAAGAAGATCTTTCTTAATTTTTCCCTCCCCCTAACCCTTTATGAATCCCCCCTAAATCTCCTTTTAAAAAGGGGGATTTTTTATATCTATATTGAATTTTAAAAAAATACCATTTTGCCCAGATTGACCAAAGCACTTAAATCATAGGCCGTTTTCACCATTAGAGTCACCACCGGTGCAAGTACTCGACCAAACAGGGTGTCTTGATGCTGGATACTGGTTAACATATTAAAGTCATCGGCTTTGCCACAGAAGTCATCTGCAATCGCTTTACCAATACCCACAGTTTGCGCCACGCCATGACCACTCCAACCTTGTACCGCATAGATTGGAAATTTATCACCAAACTTGCGGCTGTCGGCTGCACCATTCATGGTCAGATCAGTCGTGCCACTCCAGACAAAATCAAGTTCGACCTGTTTTAACTGCGGGAAGACATGCTGAATAGCGCTTACCTGATTCGGATATTCTGCTGCCAAAAATCATAGAGCTATAAAAAAGAGCAGCGATATGCTGCTCTTTCCATCTCAATATTTGATTTATCGATACATCGGCAGATTATCATTCAAACGCATAATCCCGCGAATTGCACGATACACAATCCAGATCCAGGCCAAGCCAATCACAATCAGGCAGAAAGTGGTGGCACCAAATGCTACACCTGCAAACAGATCCGGATCTTCACCGGTAAAGAACAGGAAGAAAAATGGAACAAAGGCAACGATATTCCAGAACAGATACCACCAGAAAGTACGGATCTGCCAGGTAAAATGGCTCTCGAAAATTGTGCCACGAACCGAACTGCGTTTCACATAGTTAATTACCAGCGCAATGACAGCAAGCAGGCCACCGGTAAAGATCGCCACAATATAAAGAATATATAGAATAAGAGTCAGTGTGCGGTTAGGGTCCTTGTCAATCGAATAGTTCATACCCTCTCCTTTTTATCAATTTCCCTTAAATATTTAAGCCGTTTAAAGGGGAAATAAGCCATAGAATCAAAATGATGTTAAAGGCTATGGTACAAAAATAAATCTGACGGAATGGTTGTTTTTGTGTTTTATGTCTCAGTTTTTGTTGGGCCAGCCAAGCTGCCGGCCAACCTCCAAGAAAAGCCACCAGATGTAGCGCATTTTCAGGAATACGGCGATTACCGAGTTGGGCTGCTTCCTTGTCTTGGGCGTAGAGCCAGTAACTCAATATATTCATTAAACTAATCAGCAACACTACCATCCCGCTCAACAGGCCACTGAAACTGAGTACCACAAGCGCCAGAATATATCCCACACAGAGGATTTGCATCGGCTGCAATTTTTCTTTTTTATTTATGCTAGTTTTCTGTTTAGCCGTCAACGCCTTGATTTGGGCAGCTTTGAGATAAGTCACCTGCTGAGCACGATAACGGCCCTGATCATCCATAATCACGGCATAATCCAAGGCACAACCCACAATCGGGCGCGGACCAGGGCGCGCAAAGTCCTTAATGTGCAGAAACACACGTTCCTTGCCAGCATCATTCGGCTGAATAAAACCATAGCCTTTTTCATCAAACCATTCCACCAAACGCCCTTGATCACGCATATTGTTGTTCCTGTTGGTTAAGCGGTGACAAACTTAAGTCGTTCGATCAACATATTACGCATTTCTTCCGGATTCTTTTGCAGGATATCGTTTCCGGTACGGCCTTGAGCCGCATTTTTCTGTGCCACTTGTAAACGCATCATCCAGAAACGACCGGCTGCCATCGCCAGGTAAAGCTGCAGACAGGCTTTTTCATCCTCAGTCAAGGGACGGATACTTTCATAAGCCTTTAAAAAAGCAACTGCACGTTCTTCATTCAAGGTCACTGCAGGATAATCTGTACAGAAGTCATTCAAAGTAATGGCAATATCAAACAGCAGCTCATCTTTATTCAATTCATAAA
>NZ_DEZM01000114.1:0-943 GCF_002364825.1 Acinetobacter sp. UBA3132
GCATTCCAGTCTTATGCCTATATGGTGGCTTATAACGATGCCAACACAGCCAAAATTGCACCTCTATCTACCACTTATTTAGAGCCGATGGGTATTTACTCAAGCAAAGTCAAATCTTTAAATGAGTTTAAAACTGGTGCGACCATTGCCATTCCGAATGACGGCGCAAACGAATCACGTGCATTATTGCTGTTACAATCGGCAGGTCTGGTTAAATTAAAAGCTGGATTTGACAATGTCAAAGGCACAACGTCTGATGTGACCGAAAATGCAAAACAAATCGTGATTAAGCCCATTCAAATGGCGACTGCAGTACGCGTAAAAGACGAAGTTGATGCGATTGTGCTGGGCAATACCTTGGCAATGGAAGGTGGTTTAAACGTATTGAAAGATGCGATTTACTATGAGCCGATTGATCAAAGCACAAAAATGAACGTCAACGTATTAGCGGTTGCAGCAGATCGTCAAAATGATCCAGTCCTGCAAAAAGTGGGTGCGTTGTATCATACGCCAGCAGTAAAAGCATATGTTGATGAGCATTTTGGTGGTACTAAAGTTGCGGTAAACAAACCTGTGACGTATTTAACTGAATCAAAATAGTACTATAATAGACTTTTAGAACAGGCAAGGACGATTTCTTGCCTGTTTTTTTATCCGTGATGCAGTTTTTGACACTATGATTGAATTTAAAGATATTTCAAAACAGTATGAGCTTAAGGGTCAAACCTTGCATGCCTTGAATCAGATTAATCTTCAGATTCCAACCGGCAGTATTTTTGGCATCATCGGTTATAGTGGTGCCGGTAAAAGTACCCTGATTCGCCTGATTAACCTGCTGGAACGACCAACTTCGGGCCGGGTAATAATTAATGGTACAGATTTTACTGCTTTGGATGCCAAATCATTGCGTCAGGAACGTACCCAGATTGGCATGATTTTCCAG
>NZ_DEZM01000114.1:1076-2556 GCF_002364825.1 Acinetobacter sp. UBA3132
CCAGCACTTTAACCTGATGCAGACCAAAACTGTGGCTGCCAATATTGAAATGCCAATGAAACTGCTTGGCTGGAGTAAAGCTGAACGGGAAAAGCGTCTTGAAGAATTGCTAGACTTTATTGATTTAAAACATAAACGCAATGCTTTTCCAGATGAACTTTCTGGCGGTCAGAAGCAGCGTGTCGGTATTGCCCGTGCCTTAGCGAATCATCCAAAGATCTTGTTATGTGATGAAGCAACCTCAGCTCTCGATCCGCAAACCACCAAGTCTGTACTGCAACTGCTGAAACGCATTAATCAGGAACAAGGCATTACGATTGTGATGGTCACCCATGAAATGGATGTAATTGAAACTGTATGTGATTATGTTGCCGTGATGGAAAAAGGTGATGTGATTGAAACTGGCTCTACCTTACAGATTTTCAGTCAGCCTCAGCATCCGACCACGAAAAACTTTATCCAGACGGTGCTCCAGCAAAACCTGCCCGTAAATATTCTGACGAATCTGGAAAATCAGAATCATCACAGTATTTATTGTTTAAAGTTCCTGGGTAGCTCAGCGCAGGAAACTGTGATTCAGGGCGTTATCAAACAGTTTGATATCAGTTTGAATATCCTGTTTGCCAATATGACTGAAATTAATGGTTCGGTGATTGGACAGATGTTTATCCAGCTTCTCGGTGATCCCGCGCAAATTACAGCTGCAATACAATATCTCCGAGATAACGGCGTACAGGTAGATCAGGCAGGAGTACAGGAATGAGAGACTTAATTGTACAGTGGCTTACTACGATCACTGCGCCTTTCTGGAAAAGCTCGCTGTCGATGGACCAGTTCGTGACTGCACTGCAAGAAACTTTCCATATGGTGTTCTTCGCGATGCTGTTTGGTTGTATCTGGGGTTTTATTCAGGCGATTACTCTATTAGTTACTCGTCCAAATGGAATTTTGCCAAACCGTGTGATTTATCATGGTCTAAATCCGATTGTAAATGCACTGCGTTCCCTGCCATTTATTATCTTGCTGATTGCTGTTATTCCACTGACTAAATTTCTGGTTGGAACATCAATTGGTACTTGGGCAGCGATTGTGCCTTTGACCATTTATGTGGGGCCTTATATCGGCCGCTTGGTGGAAACCTCTCTGCTTGAAGTAAATGAAGGCATTATCGAATCTGCCCAAGCCATGGGTGCAACACCAATGCAAATTATTTTCAAGTTTATTCTGCCGGAAGCGCGTAGTTCGCTGATTCTGAATCTTACGACTGCCACCATCAGTCTGATTGGAGCTACCGCGATGGCAGGTGCTGTCGGCGCTGGTGGTATTGGTGATCTTGCAATCTCTTATGGTTACCAGCGTTTTGATACCTCAGTGGTGATCATGACCGTGATTGTATTATTGATCCTGGTGCAGATTGTACAGAGTGTGGGTGACTGGTTATCCCGACTGCGTTAAGTTAATTCTCTGAGTAAATAAAGCC
>NZ_DEZM01000216.1:0-7317 GCF_002364825.1 Acinetobacter sp. UBA3132
TGCCATTGCCATGATCGGGCCAAAGTTACGTGCAGATTTGCGGTAAACCAGATTGCCCCAACGGTCACCTTGAGAAGCTTTAATCAAGGCGAAATCAGCTTTAATCGGATTTTCTAAAACATAGTCTTTACCTTCATAGTTCATGGTTGGTTTACCTTCAGCCAGCAAGGTACCAAAACCGGTAGGGGTATAGATTGGACCTAGGCCCATACCAGCGGCCTGAATACGGCAAGCCAGATTACCTTGCGGCACCAGTTCCAGTTCAATTTTTCCTGCACGATATAACTCGTCAAATACCCAGGAATCTGACTGACGCGGGAAAGAACAGATAATTTTACGCACCGCACCAGCTTTAAGCAGTTTCGCCAGACCATAGTCGCCATTACCGGCATTGTTATTGACGATCACCAGATTTTTCACACCAAGTTTGATCAAACCATCAATCAGCTCAGCAGGCTGACCTGCAGTACCAAAACCACCGATCATGATGGTAGATCCATCTTTGATTTGTGAAAGTGCTTCGACCAGTGAGGCAGAACTTTTATCGATCATCAAATAACTCCATGTATTGCCACTCAGTACAAAAATTTTGAGAACCTAAGGTTCTGGTTGGAACACATTCTGGACGGAGAACAAATTCCAACCAAAATCCTTAGGATTCTGTGTGATCTATTCTTGATAAATTCCAAGCTTTCGACTACGGTTTAAAAATAGTTTTGTACGGTTTACATAATCATTGCACGATGATCGAACAAAAATTTTATTAATTCTCAGAATTGAATAAAGCAACTGTAAAAATAGTGAGTGAATTAATATATGAAGATTAAGGAATTGACATGACAATCAATAACGGTGCCCGCGATCAGCTGATCCAGAATCCTGAAAATAAAAAAATAATTCGTCATGAAGATTTTATTGCTGGAGTAAGTAAGGGGCTTGCGATTCTGGATTGCTTTGCCAATGATCGATATCGTTTAAACGTTAGTATGGCAGCTGAAAAGACAGGACTTACACGAGCTGCTGCACGTCGTCATTTACTGACACTAGAATATCTTGGTTATTTAGATTTTGATGGACATTTTTATTCTTTGAGTCCCAAAGTACTTAAATTTTCAGGGGCTTATCTGAGTGGAGCACAGTTACCCAAGATTGCTCAACCACTTCTTAATTTACTGACCCAGCAAACTTCATTAATCTACTCTGTGATGGTCTTGGATGGTTTTGAGGCGATTACCATCGCGCGTAGTGCCGCCCATCAACAAACTGATCGAGTCAATCCTTATGGCTTACATCTCGGTAATCGGTTACCCGCGCATGCTACTTCAGCAGGAAAAGTTTTATTGAGTTATTTAAGTCCTGAGTCACAGCAAGAATGGCTTGAGCAATATCCTTTAAAATCACTGACCAAATACACCTATACAGATAATCAGGCATTTTTAGCTCTATTACAGCAAATTCGTGCTGATGAATTTTGCTATTCAGCAGAAGAGCATGAACTTGGTGTTCATGCGCTCGCAGTTCCAATTTATAATCACCGTGCCGATGTGGTTGCTGCTTTAAATATCGTATCTCCTACTGGACGTACCAGTAAAGAATATTTACAACAGCATATTTTGCCTTTACTACAACAAACAGCGCGTGAATTCCGTCAATTTGTTTAAGTCGTTTTGCACATAAGATTAAAATTTTGTAAATGAAGACCTTTTTTTAAAATAAAAAAACACATCGAGCTCAAATGAACTCGATGTGTTCTGAATCTAGCGCAAACTTAAATAACAAAAGTCTTTAAATTTGCACTTAGCTCGCTTTTTGGAGTGGTAGGCCTACATAATTTTCAGCCAGTGTCGTCTGACCTGCTTCTGAACCTAAAATATAGCTTAATTCTGCTTGTTTAATTTTATGTTCAAACTCAGTTTCTGTTTCAAAACGATGAAGTAAATGTGTCATCCACCAAGAAAAACGTTCTGCTTTCCACACCCGTTTTAAACAGTTTTCTGAATAGCTATCAATTCCTGCTTCTGAACCGTTGGCATAGTATTCAATCAAGGCTTTAGACAAGAATGCGATGTCTGATGCTGCAAGATTTAAACCTTTAGCACCTGTTGGTGGCACAATATGCGCTGCATCCCCTGCTAAGAATAATTTGCCGAAACGCATTGGCTCTGTTACAAAGCTACGTAATGGTGCAATACTCTTTTCAATTGAAGGACCTGTAATTAACTTTTCACGGCTTTCAGGATCAAGACGGTTTTTCAACTCTTCCCAGAATTGCTCATCTGACCAGTTTTCAACTTTGTCTGTTAATGAGACCTGTAAATAGTAGCGGCTACGTGTATTTGAACGCATACTGCATAATGCAAAACCACGTTCAGATTGTACATAAATCAACTCATCTGCTACTGGTGGTACATCTGCAAGTACACCCAACCAGCCAAATGGGTACACTTTTTCAAAGGTCTTGATTTTATCTTCAGGAACACTTGCACGGCATACACCATGGTAGCCATCACAACCTGCGATAAAATCACATTGAACCGTGACCTGACGGCCTTCATGTTCAAATGTCACCGAAGGTTGCTCACCATAAAATTCATGAACTTGTACATTACTTGCTTCGTAGAAAGACGTTAATTGCGCTTCAGTACGTGCTTGCATCAGGTCTTTGGTTACTTCAGTTTGACCATAAACAGTGACCTGCTTACCTCCGGTGAGTTGGGTTAGATCCACACGGTGTTTCTCACCATTGGTTAGAATTTCAATACCGTTATGTGGTAAGCCCTTTTCTCTGAGTTGAGCATCTACACCGGCTTCAGCCAAAAGATCAACAGATACCTGCTCGAGAATACCAGCACGGATACGGCTTGCTACATACTCAGCACTACGTTGCTCAATTAAAATATGATCAATACCGGCTTTATAGAGTAATTGTCCAAGCAATAATCCTGCTGGACCTGAACCAATAATTGCGACTTTAGTATTTAAAATTTCCATATGCTGACAATTCCTTAATAGCCATCTTTTTTTACAAGCTAAGAAATTTTTATGTTTCTGCCTAGACTTTAGCCTCAATCCCTACCGAAATAGGTGACTTTTGTCCGATGATCGGACAAGATATTTAAGAAAATAACTAATGAGGGATATATAATTGCGCAAGGATGTAATTCTTAGTGAGAATAATAATGAGTCTATTCAATATGATGATTACATTGCAGGTCTAGCAAAAGGTTTAAGTTTGCTAGAATGCTTCGGTATTGAACGTCAAAAGCTCAATGTTACTCAGATTGCTGAACGTACCGGACTAAGCCGTACTGCGGCACGACGCTATGTCCGTACACTCAAATTTCTGGGTTATCTCGATACAGATGAACATTTTTACTGGCTAACCTATAAGGTGCTACGCTTTTCCAGTGCTTATCTCAGCTCTGCATATTTACCGAAAGTTGCCCAGCCCATGCTTAATCTCTTAAGCATAAAAACTGCTTTAAGCTATTCGGTGGCAGTGCTGGATGAGCATGAAGTCGTGCCTGTCGCAAAAAGTATTGCTCCCCAAATTGATACCAGCAAACTTAGTCCGCTTGGTGTACATCTGGGGAATCGCCTGCCTGCTTATGCAACATCAACAGGTAAAATATTGCTTTCACGTTTAAGTTTTGAAGCCCAACAGCAATGGCTAGATAAATTCAACCTGAAAAGACTCACTCCTTACACGATTACGGATCCTCAAGTATTTTTAAAAATATTGCAGGAAGTGGGTCAGCTTGATTACTGTATTTCTACAGAAGAACATGAATTAGGCATCACTGCGATGGCCGTACCGATTTTAAATATGCAGGGAGATACTGTAGCTGCGCTAAACTGTATTGGCTCAAGCAATCGGATTGATGCCAATTATTTAATACAAAATATCCTTCCATTGCTCAAACAAACTGCTCATGATTTGCGTGCCATACTTTGATGATACTGCATGATTTCTATACTCATTTATGTTTTATATGCTGAGTAATTGATCATGCATATTGTTTTTTACAAAATGAATGCCTGTATTCATACTTTTTAATTCCTAGTATTTCACTTGATTATTCAATGATTTCCTAGGATCTGTGGATCCAATTAATCCATAAAAACGATTAAAACATTTATTTTATGCTTGAATTTGGATCCAATAATGCTACATTTTGCATATCGCAGATTTGCTGATTAAAACTTCAGCAACAAAACATGGACGGGTTTTGGTGCGATGAACATATTAAAAACATTACTAGGATGACACCTAAGGGCTAGGTAGGGCTGATTAAATGAATCAATTATTGATATTCGTTGATAGGTTCATATCCCCGCGATAGGTGTCTAAATCCATGGAGAAAGTAAATGGTTCAAAACCCTCGTGAGGAAATGAATAACAAAACCATGAATAGATATCAGTGGTTTGTTATCGGTATCTGTGTTCTTTTAAATGTCATCGATGGCTTCGATGTGCTGGTGATGGCATTCACTGCATCATCGGTATCAGCTGAATGGGGACTTACAGGTGCGCAATTAGGTGCTTTATTAAGTGCTGGTCTATTTGGTATGGGCGCTGGTTCTTTATTCTTGGCACCTTGGGCAGACAAAATTGGTCGTCGCCCGTTAATCCTGCTTTGTCTACTAATTAGTGGTGTCAGCATGATTGCTGCTTCACTAGTACAGAATGCAACTCAACTCGGTATTATGCGTTTTATTACTGGTCTGGGGATTGGTGGTATTTTAGCAAGCAGTAATGTGATTGCCAGTGAATATGCATCTTTACGCTGGAGAAGCCTGGCAGTAAGTTTGCAGTCCACTGGATATGCAATTGGTGCAACTATTGGTGGTATGATCGCAATTGCTTTGATCAGCCATTTCGGCTGGCGTTCTGTGTTCCTTGCAGGTGGCTTAACGACCATGTTAATGCTGGTGATAGCATACTTTACTTTACCTGAATCACTTGACTACCTGCTGGTCAAACAGCCAAAAAATGCTTTGGATCGTATTAATCATCTCTGCCAACGTATTGGTTTAACTCGTATTCCTCAGCTTCCTGAAGTTATCCATAATACAGCACAGCCTAAAATAGGAATTGCCAAATTATTCACTGCTGGTCTTGGCTTACAAACTATTTTTCTTTGGTTAAGTTTCTTCTTCGTGATGTTTGGCTTCTACTTCGTAATGAGCTGGACACCAAAAATCTTGACTGCAAATGGCATGACGACTGAACAAGGGGTGACTGCAGGTGTACTGATCAGTGCGGGAGGGATGTTTGGTGCAGCCCTGATTGGTCTCATCAGTGCACGTGTACGTATATTCTATGTGCAAGCTGCCTTCCTGGCATTAACCGCTATTTTAATTCTGCTCTTTGTGAATAGTACTAGCACACTTACCATTGCCTTTATCCTATCTGTTTTTCTGGGCGTATTGTCAAATGGCTGTGTGGCAGGTCTTTATGCTATGTCTCCATCAATTTATGAAGCAGATGTTCGCGCTACCGGTGTAGGTTCTGCAATTGGTTTTGGCCGTATTGGTGGAATTTTATCCCCATTGGTTGCTGGTGCATTCTTAGACGGCGGTATTTCTTCCCTTACCCTGTATGGCTATTATGCGGGTGCTTTCGTTCTTGCGATTATGACTGTTCTTAGCCTGTCAAAATTACAAAATAAACACGCAGCTCAACTGAATTTCCAAAGCTCAACTGTAAGTTAATAACACTTTTATCGCTTCATTATGATGAGCTGAACATGACGTTCAGCTCTATTCAAATATATAGGGACAATATTATGAGATTTTCTGCAATCTTTTTGGGGATACTTTCGCCTGTAGTTTTAGCTCCTGCGTTTGCAAACAGTTTTACTGATGATTCACAGGTCACATTGACAGCACGTAATTTCTATTTTGATCGTGATTATAAGCGCGGAGATGATTTTCCAGCAGCACGTGACTGGGCACAGGGTTTTATCTTAAAGGCAAATTCTGGTTATACGCCAGGGGTGGTCGGATTTGGTGTAGATATTCTAGGCCTGGCAGGTTTTAACTTATTGGGTGATAGTGTCAATGAGTATGCTGCTTCAGGTTTATTACCTGTAGGCAAAGACAGAAAGCGTGCTGACCAATATGGTGAAATCCGTTGGACCGCCAAGGCAAAAGTACAGGACTCGACTTTACATGTAGGGACATTAACACCGATGTTTCCTGTATTATTTTCCAGCCCTGCCCGTCTATTTCAGCAGAACTATCGTGGTGCTCATTTACAGTTTAATGAAATAGACAATTTAAAAGTTCATGCATTGTATACAGATCGAGTCAACCAGCGAGATTCTACTAACTATGAAAAGATTCGAGTAGGTAACCCAAATGGGCGATTTGACGCTGCTGCTGAATCTTCTGGCCTGCATATGTTGGGGGCTGAATATAAGGTAAATGATCAGGTTGCTACACAACTTTTTTATGCAGACTTACATGATGTGTATCAACAAAGTTTCTTGGGTCTAAAAACCAAGCATGATATTGGTATCGGTAACTTCCTATCTGATTTGCGTTTGTTCGTGAGTGAAGATTCAGGCGATGCCCTTGCAGGTGATATCGAGAATCAACATTTCAGTGGTATCTTCGGTTTAAATCGTAGTAATCACACCTTTAGCCTTGGTTATATGCAATCGTTTGGTGACACTGCAATGCCTACATTAGCAGGAGCCGAACCAGCAGTATTCTTAGACAGTATGAGTGCGGACTTCACCAATATTAATGAGAAAGTTTACCATGCCCGTTATGACTACGATTTTAAAGATACCTCACTTAATGGTCTTAAATTTATGACTCGTTATAGTAAAGGGGTAGATATTGAAATTAGAAGTCTGCCTGGTGAAGAGTTTGAGCAAGATGCTCTAGATTTTGAAGTAGGTTACCGGATTCCGACAGGTAAGCTCGAAGGTTTAAACCTGCGTGCGCGTTATAGTCATTATCGAAATAATATGCCTGCACAAGGTATGGCTTTCCGCTCTGATAATGAAACACGTGTAAATATTGATTACACTTGGAAATTTAAGTAAATCATACTTAAATTTGAGAAATAAATGTTTTTGATCGGACATTATTCAAAAGAGTAATGTCCAAACCTAATTTGCTTTTATTGAAATAAATTAAAATTAAATTAAATTAATATATTTGAGATAGTAGATCTCTTTCATAAATCAAAAAACGATCTTCTTTTTGGTTAATATTTGCACTCCGGATTTCTTGGCATTCGTGCATAATCTGCGGATGAAATACATCGATTCAAACAAGCTCTCTGATCCTCAGTTCAAGCGA
>NZ_DEZM01000076.1:0-3951 GCF_002364825.1 Acinetobacter sp. UBA3132
AATATCGATAAAGATCACACCTAAACCATATGCCCCGGCATCCGGATAGCCCAAGCTACGGTCACCGACCGTACCGGCACGACCCATACGCGCCACGATGTCTTTGGTGGATTCTGCAGCTTTTACTGCCGCCGCTGCACCCAACACAAAGTTTTCTTTAAATGTCTTGTCGGTATTGGCAGACCAGGAATCTGCACATGGCACTAAGGCATCAATCAGGGTTTTGTCACCAACGACTGCTCCACGGCCAAATGAACGCTCACCAGTAGTTTGAATACCTTTCACTACTGCTTGCAGCATCTCGGCAAAATCTGACACAGTTAATGTGGATTTGCCTTGAATGGCTTTACTCGCTGCACGAAATGCTGAACCCCAGATCGGACCCGATGCACCGCCACAATGTTCCATAATAATCATTGAACTATTTAGCAAGAATTCATCCATATGCTGCGCTTGGATCAGGCTTTGCCATTCGCGTTTCAGCTGTTTAAAACCTTTAGCTACACTCATGCCAAAGTCACCATCACCTGCATGGGCATCCAGCTCGCAGAATGGCACTTCGTTTTTGATAATACAGGCAGCCATCACATCGACCACATAACGCATATTTTCAATCGTGAACTGTTCATTTTGAACTTCAGCATGTTCAGGCTGAGTTTCGACTTCCGTATTTATTACATCTTCTGCTGCGGCATTTTTTGTTGAGAAGATTAAAGGCTGTGCTGCTGAACCATCCATTTTAAGAGCGGGCGTGTTCGCCTCTGCATCTAAATAACCTTTTAGTTCATCATCCACAGCTAGCAATGACACCGAAGCACCGTTCATGTCGATACTGGTCATGTAGTTGCCGACAAAAGTACGGTAAATCTTGATGCCTTTGCGCGCCAAATGTTCGCACACATCATTATTAAAGACATACAACTCTTGCATTGGTGTTGAACCAAAGCCATTCACTAGAACAGCAACTTCAGTCAGATCAGGGCGATCGAGGAACAAGTCATCGATAATACGTTGTGCCAGTTCTTTGGATGGCAGAATTTTTTCACGGCGGATACCCGGTTCGCCGTGGATGCCGACGCCGTATTCCATTTCATCATTCGCTAAGGTGAAGGTGGGCGTGCCTTTGGCAGGAACGGTACAAGAGCTATAGGCGAAACCAAGACTAATCACGTTATCCGCTGCTTTTTGAGCCACAGCTTTGACTTCCTCAAGCTCTAAACCTTTTGATGCTGCTGCACCGGCAATCTTATGCACGAAGATCGTACCGGCGACACCACGACGACCTACGGTATATAAGCTGTCTTTTACTGCAATATCATCTGCTACTTTGACGTAGTCAACTTTGATGCCATCTTCAGTTGCTAATGCTGCGCCATTCTGGAAATTCATCATATCGCCAGAATAGTTTTTGATGATCATCAGGATGCCTTTGTCTGTTGCGACGTGTTGGAGTGCTTTATAGACCTGAATTTGAGAAGGTGATGCAAATACGTCACCACATACGGCAGCGTCTAGCATACCTTGGCCAACAAAGCCGGCATGAGCAGGTTCGTGACCGCTACCACCACCACTGATCAGGGCGACATTTTGGTGTTTTTCTTTTCGGGAAATGATTTTATAAGATTCATTAAATGCCAGTTCTGGATGTGCCAAGACAAAGCCTTTACACATTTCGACAACGATTTTTTCAGCACCGTTCATGAGTTTCTTCATTGGAACACCAATAGTCATTGATTTGGGAGATAAATTTATTGGTCTATTATTCATGAAAGTGGTGAATTTTGCAGAATTAAAAGTGTAAAAACGAATAGTTTGGGATTGATGGGTTAGAAAAGGGGCACATATTTGTTAAATTAAATCCCTCCCAACCTCCCTTTGAAAAAGGGAGGAGCTGTCACGTAATTTATTTGTTTACGTGGAGTTCCCCTCTTTGTTCTTGCGCCATATATGGCTCAGGGTTAGGGGAGATTTTAAAAAAGAGAATAAAAATGAAACCCTACAATAAAAACTTAAAGCAAGCCTCACGTGACTTACGTAACAACCTGACCGATGCTGAAAAGTTATTATGGTCACGACTTCGTAATAAACAAATTTTAGGTTTGCAGTTTTATCGGCAAAAGCCGATTTTGAATTGCATCGTAGATTTTTACTGTCCTGCTGCAAATTTGGTGATTGAGTGTGATGGAGGTCAGCATTTTACGGAAGAAGGCTTGGAGGCAGATCGGATTCGAGATGAAACTTTGGCTCAGCTTGGGCTTAAAGTGCTGAGATTTGATAATGGTCAGGTGATGATGCGGTTGGACGATGTGGTAGAAGTGATTTATCAGTATTGTGTTAGTGTTCTTTCTAAAGAATCTCCCTAAATCCCTTTTTAAAAAGGAGGTTAGGAGGGATTATGAGAAATAAAATAGGGTTCTAAAAAGAGAAATATTTAATTGATAATTGAGCAAACTTATTGTTTTTATAGATATTTTTCTTTAGAAGAATTTTTCTTTTAGATAAGATAAAGCAATTTCCTTATAAAAAATCCTAAAAATGAGTGAAATACAATTTTGGAATGTGATCACAAACGATTTTGCATTTGGTGATGTATTAGAGGCAATAGTTGCAGCTATATGTATTGCTTTACTCTTTTTCTTTATAAAAGAAAAATTATTTGGTATTCCTGATTTTTCAGGAAAATGGTTTTTGAAGTCTATTACCAAGCAATCAAAATATAATCCATTTATTTCTATGGAATTACAACACCAATTGTTTTTAAGGTTAGAGGGAAATAATTTAAGAGGAGCTTCTGAAAAAATATACGAAAATTCCTCCTATGGTATGAGAAAAACGCACTATAAACACGTTCTAACGTATGTTGGTCATTATCGATCAAATGCAAAGATAGAAGGTTCAATACAAAAAAGAATTTTTAGTTCAGATATTTTAACATTACATGCAACTGAATATGGAGAAAGACGATCATCAACGATTTATTGTCGTTTTGAGTTGACAAAAAAATATTGGATTTTTGGAGGATACAAAGATCATATTTTTAAAGGTGAATTTTACTCTATGGTAGCAGACCAAAAAGGGGAGGTTTGGTTGTCACAAACTGAATTTTCAAAATCAATTCCACAGATTATTCCAAAATGAAAAGGGTTTATTTCTGTTTGACGATACCTTTTCTATTTTTTGCTAAGGTTTTAATTTTATTTAGAACTTCTAGATTTAATCAAGATTTAGAAAAAATTAGCAATTTAATATCAAAGACCGAGTTAGATTTAGACAAGGAAATTTTATATATTCTGGCTGTAGCTGAAGATCATAGAGTAAATAGTCATTTAGGCATTGATCATTATGCAATGTTAAGAGCAATTTACTATACGAAATTTAAGAAACAGTTTCAGGGTGCAAGTACAATAGCTCAACAGCTAGTAAGAGTGGCTACTGATCGATATGAAAAAACTTGGCGTAGAAAATTGAGGGAGCAACTTTTAGCAGTTTTGATCTCTCGAAGATTTAGCATAGAACAAATATCAACTACCTATCTTAAAATTGCATTTTTAGGGTCAGGTATGAATGGATTAGATAGATACCTTAAATGGAAAAATATTAACCATTCATTAACTACATTAGAAAAAATTGAAATTATATCTAGGCTGAAATATCCAGAACCGTTAATAACTAACCATGAGTGGTCGTCTAAAATCAAAATAAGAGTTGGTAATATATCATCTAAACTAGAAAAATCCCTCCCAACCTCCCTTTGAAAAAGGGAGGAGCTGTCACGTAATTCATTTGATACGTGAAAGTCCTCCTTTGGAGAAGGGGAATTTAGGGGGATTCAAAGATTCAAAACAAAAAAATCCCCTCACTCGAGGGGATTTTTCATATTCGATACGAATGGATTCTTCCCCCTTTATCAAAGGTGAGAAGCATCGCTTCGCAAGGGAACATCGAGCGAAA
>NZ_DEZM01000076.1:4005-6771 GCF_002364825.1 Acinetobacter sp. UBA3132
ATCGCTTCGCAAGGAGGGGGATTAAACCACAGAATCATCCAAATTCGGTGCTAACCAACGCTTCGCTTCATCTAACGTCCAACCTTTACGCTTCGCATAATCTTCGAGCTGATCGCCAGAGATTTTACCCACGTTAAAGTATTCCGTTTCAGGGTTCGCATAATAGAAACCGCTGACAGATGAAGGTGGCCACATGGCAAAGCTAGATGTTAAGTATGTACCCATTTTCTCGGTTGTACCTAACCAGTCAAACAATGGTGCTTTTTCAGAGTGCTCAGGACATGCAGGGTAGCCCGGTGCAGGACGAATCCCGACATACTTCTCTTTAATCAGCTCTTCATTTGACAGTTGTTCATTGGCCTGATAGCCCCAGAACTCTTTACGGATACGTTCATGCAAATGTTCGGCAAAGGCTTCGGCAAAACGGTCACCCAAGGCCTGAACCATAATCGCGTTATAGTCATCGCCTTTGGCTTTGTATTCTTGCGAAAGTTCTTCCGCACCAAAAATCGACACGGTGAAACCACCCAAGTAATCTTGAGCCACATCTTTTGGCGCAATAAAGTCAGCCAGAGAGTAGTTCGCTTTACCGGTTACTTTGTCAGACTGCTGACGAAGGTGCTCGAAGCTATGCGTCACATTGCCATTTTCATCAGCAACCGCAACGGTATCTGCCGCAACACGATTCGCAGGATAAATGCTAAACGTCGCACGCGCATCGAAACGTTTATTTTCGATGATGTCTTTTAACATCGCTTGTGCTTGTGCATACAGGTCACGTGCTGCTTCACCGACCACTTCATCTTCAAGGATTTTCGGGAATTTGCCCGCAAGACTCCAAGAAATGAAGAACGGCGTCCAGTCAAAGTATTCCACCAAGGTTTCTAAAGGATAGTTGGTGAAAGTTTGTGAACCGATGAAGTTTGGTTTTACTGGTGCATTCTTGTCGAAGTCAATTTTGAAACCATTTTCAACCGATTCTTTATAAGAAAGCTTCGCAGCTTTCGGCTGTTTATTGGCAAGACGGGTACGGATTTTTTCATAATCTGCTGCATAGTCCGCCATCAATTGTGGTTTCATTTCAGCAGAAAGTAATTGTGTGGTCACACCTACAGCACGAGATGCATCAGCCGTATAGAACACACCATCATTTTGATATTGCGGAGCAATCTTCACCGCAGTATGTGCTTTAGAAGTCGTTGCACCACCAATCATCAGTGGAATGTTAAAGCCTTTACGTTGCATTTCTTTGGCAACAAAGACCATTTCATCCAATGACGGAGTGATCAAACCAGACAAACCGATGATGTCCACTTTCTCATCAATGGCCGTTTGTAGAATCTTCTCACATGGCACCATTACGCCAAGGTCAACGATGTCATAACCGTTACAGCCAAGTACCACGCCCACGATATTTTTACCGATGTCATGTACGTCGCCTTTTACCGTTGCAAGCAAGATTTTACCTTTGGCTTCGCCTTGGGTTTTTTCTGCTTCAATAAACGGGTTGAGCCAAGCCACAGCTTGCTTCATCACACGTGCAGATTTTACCACTTGCGGTAAGAACATTTTACCCGCACCGAACAGGTCGCCGACCACGTTCATGCCCGCCATCAATGGACCTTCAATGACATCTAAAGGACGGGCAGATTTTAAACGAGCTTCTTCAGTATCCTGATCGATGTAAGTGGTGATGCCTTTTACCAGTGCATACTCAAGACGTTTTTCAACACTTTCATTACGCCATTCCAGATTTTCTTCGGCTTTTTGTGCACCTGCTTGACCACGGTATTTTTCAGCAATAGTCAGTAATTTTTCAGTCGCTTCCTGACCGCTTTCACCTTGATTACGGTTCAAGACCACATCTTCAACGGCTTCTTTCAGTTCTGCATCGATATCATCGTAAATCGCAAGCTGGCCGGCATTCACGATCCCCATGGTCAAGCCTTTCTGGATCGCGTGATACAGGAACACTGCATGGATCGCTTCACGAACAGGTTCGTTACCCCGGAATGAGAATGATACGTTGGAGATACCGCCTGAAATCATCGCATTTGGCAGGTTTTGTTTGATCCAACCAGTCGCTTCAATGAAATCGACGCCATAGTTGTTGTGTTCTTCAATACCGGTTGCCACTGCAAACACGTTCGGGTCAAAAATGATGTCTTCAGATGGGAAGCCGACTTCATTTACCAGCACGTCGTAAGAACGTTTACAGATTTCTTTTTTACGCTCTGCAGTATCCGCCTGACCATTTTCATCAAAGGCCATCACGATCACCGCAGCACCATACTGACGGCAGAGGCGGGCACGTTCTACAAACTCGTCATAACCTTCTTTTAAGGAAATCGAGTTAACAACCGCTTTACCTTGCACGCATTTCAAACCTGCTTCAATGATCTCCCATTTTGAAGAATCAAGCATGATGGGCACACGTGAAATATCTGGCTCAGACGCAATCAGATTCAGGAAGTGCACCATTGCACCCTGTGAATCGAGCATGCCTTCATCCATATTGATGTCGATGATCTGCGCACCAGCTTCAACTTGTTGACGGGCAACGTCTAAAGCTTCTGTGAAGTTTTCTTCTTTAATTAAACGAAGGAACTTTTTAGAACCAGTCACGTTGGTACGTTCACCGACGTTCACGAACAACGAATCTTTGGTGATGTTAAATGGTTCTAAACCACTTAAACGGCATGCAGGCTCAATTTCAGGAATCTGGCGAGGAGCAATCCCTTCAACCGCCTGCGCAATTGCGCGGAT
>NZ_DEZM01000148.1:0-477 GCF_002364825.1 Acinetobacter sp. UBA3132
TGTTTCCACTCGCTCATAGAGTGCGGGTGTTTTTTCGCGTAGTTTTTAACTGCAGTTGGGGCACGACGGTCAGAGTTACCTTCACGTAATACCGGGTTTACAGCAGAACCGAGGCATTTACCGAAACGTGCTTTAAGTGCTTTTTCTTCTTCAGTAGTTGGGTTTTCTGGGTAATCAGGAATTGCATAGCCCTTAGACTGAAGCTCTTTAATACATGCTGTTAACTGAGCTACAGAAGCACTGATATTAGGTAGTTTAATAATATTTGTGCTTGGATCTTGTGTAAGACGGCCTAGCTCAGCAAGGTTGTCAGCTACTTTCTGTTCTTCAGTCAGGTAGTCTGAGAATTCTGCGAGCACGCGTGCTGCAACAGAGATGTCAGTTTTGACAATCTCAACGCCAGCAGGCTTAGTAAAGGTCTCAATGATCGGCAGTAGCGAGTAGGTCGCCAACAATGGCGCCTCGTCGGTCAGTGTG
>NZ_DEZM01000148.1:632-3785 GCF_002364825.1 Acinetobacter sp. UBA3132
CTCGTCGGTCAGTGTGTAAATGATTGTTGACTTTCCACCAGCCATATATAGCCCCTTGCGTTTGATAGAGTTTTGAGGATCAAGCTTTTGACTCAGACCCTGTGAACCGATATGTTTGCATTAAACCTTGAGAGTATCGTATCTCCTTGCTTTACAGTCAACGAAATATCATTTCAAGTTGTGATTTTGCTGAAAAATTATACAATTTGTTGCAATTTTCTATTGATTATAATCCAATCAATTTCCTTATCTTTCATATACAAAAAATCTATTATTCTTATTCTGCCTATTTTTAAAGAATATTTAGCAGTTTTTCTAATATATAGTTTTTTTTAGAGCTGATAAGTTCTAATGAATCCTTAGGTTTACTCAGGTTATTCACCGTATAGAAAATAGCTTTTTTATAAATACCTTTACTTTAAAAAGCCAAATAGACTATTCACCATCATCATTTTTAGCCCTATTTCAGGGCAATCAAAGTTTTTAACTATTAAAAGAGACAAAAAAACGATGAACAGATTTGTTCAGTGTTGGACTTAATGACAGACTACTTGAAACATCTTGGTCAATTTAAACAAAATCTGAATATGGTAGTGAAAATGATGATTTTACTGTTTTTAATTTTATTCTGATTATAGTGTTTTAGATGAATAAATCGGCAAATTTAAGCTAAAAAATATACTTTTTTATTTATCAGTAATCTACTCCAGGATTGTAATTTTGAGATGTTCATAAGGGGTGTTGCTCTACTTTTAACACAATAAATTATTGTAGATATTTGTTATAAAAAAGCCTTCAGCTATAAAACTGAAGGCGGAAAGAAGTCACGTAAAAGAAAGTCATTTAGATAGCAAATTAAAGTAATTCAATTAAAGTTAATATAGTTAGCTATCAGTACACATCCTAGCGATCATGTTCTGATGGACGTGGTTTGATTCAATATTAAAGAGCAACAGGCCTTGTTGTTTATTGCTCTTTTCTAGATTTATGAATCAGTATTAATGCTTAGGCTATTTTCCAATCTTGTCTTTTATTTAATGCCCTTTATAGCGTCCCGGTCGATGATTAATCGCCAGAAAACTTCCCATGATCACTGCTGCCAGAATTGACCAAAGCACTTTATCAAATGGCACAATCCAGAGTGCAAGTAGCACCACAATACAGTCAATTACCATCTGTACATTGCCTGCTTTCATACCCCACTTTTCCTGTGCATATAGGGAAATGATGGTTGCACCACCAAGACTGGATTTATGTCGGGCCAAGAACAGCACACCGGTTCCCATCAGAAAGCCACCTGCAATCGCGGCAAAAGCTGGATGCAAATAATCAATATGCAAATACCGAGGTGCAATAAAGGTAATCAGTGAGAGTAAAGCGACAGAAATAAAAGTCTTAAGCGTAAATTCCCTGCCAATATATTTCCAGGCGAACCAGTAAAAAGGGATATTGATCACAAAATAGATTAGACTGAAAGACCAGCCTGTGGCGTAATGCAGCACAAAGGCAAGCCCTGCGGTACTGCCGGTCAATAAGCCCGCCTGAGCAAACATGGTCATACAGATACTGACAAACAGAGAGCCTGAAAATAAGGCCTGTAGGTCTTCAAACGCAGTATGTTTTCTGGTCTCCTGCGGTGCAGGATGACGCGTCGGGTAAATCACCCGAGGATTAGATTGAATTGCCATATACGCTAACCTTTAAAACTCTTTTCCGCTTGTGGCGAAGCTGAGGGTTTAATTTAGGCTCTGCACTTCTGGCACAGAACCTGACGGTATGTTGTTATTGCAATTTGCTTGCCAGCAACAGGCACCAAAACTGATTTTTATATAAAATTTATCATTCTCTATGTCATAAGATATTTGGTACTAGACTTAGATTAATACATTGATCTGTCCAGGAGAAAAAGAAATTGTGAACTAATGCTTCTAAACAAGCATTAACATTTATAAAGCACTTATTAGGATTATTAGCGAGTCATTAAAATCACTTACATCGGCAACAATTTTTTAAATCAGCCGAGCTATAAATACAACAGACTTGGGAGGTTCGGTTTTTATAATAGAAAGAACATCCAATAACGTGATTCATGAAGAAGTAGGTAAACTCTTATGGCAAATCCAGATGAAAACAAAGAACTTGAGGAAGCATTGAACGAAGAATTTCCTGAGGAGGAATTAGACCCGCAAGAAAAGCAGGATCGGGAAATTCAACGTGGTCAATTAGGTGTGGATAAAGATCCCGAAGTTAAACGCGACCAGATCCGTCAAAGACATGAGGATGAAGAAGATGAGAATCCCTAGCCAATCATCTTTATGGTATTACAGGCCTTTAGCATTATATTTGGCTTGAACTACCCTACCCCCTGAAAAATCCTGAAAATACATGGGCTGTCCCTCTGCTTTTGATACTTTTTGAAAAACTCATCCTATTATAGAACATGAGCGACATGATCAAAATCAGAATAGTCATGTTCTTATAATGATGAGTAAATGATTCATTCCTTCGGTTGCTTCTCAACCCTTTGCGCTCTGGTATCACTTTGAATCAGGCCATCGACCAGATTGATGGTACGATCACAGGTGGCTGATAAACGTGGATCATGGGTGACTAAAAGTACGGCACAATCCCGTTCCTGATGCACCTTACGAAATAGCGCAAACATTTCTTCCGCAGTTTGCGTATCCAGATTTCCGGTGGGTTCATCCGCCAGTAATAAAGCTGGATTAGTAATTAATGCACGAGCAATCGCAACACGCTGTTGCTGTCCACCAGACAGCTCATTCGGTTTACGATCAGCAAACTTTTCCAGTCCAACTGCTGCCAGTAATTCACGTGCCCGATCAATTGACTGCTGATCGGGTCTCCCGTGAGTCAACATTAATGGCATTAAAATATTATTGAGGGCAGTAAATGCCTGAATCAGATGGTCAAACTGGAAAACAAAGCCAATACTGTTGCCTCGTAGTGCAGTCCGTTCTGTATCTGTCATTTTACTGGTCGGCTGGCCCAGCAGATATAATTCACCACTGCTCGGCTGATCCAGCAAGCCCAGAATATTCAATAAGGTACTTTTTCCGGAACCTGAAGGACCAATCAGCGCAGCAAAATCCTGACGTTCAATACACAGGTCCATGCCGTGCAAAACTTCCA
>NZ_DEZM01000147.1:0-1693 GCF_002364825.1 Acinetobacter sp. UBA3132
TTCAAATGCAGCAGTCGGTACAGAGTCAGCACAAACTTCAGCGCCTGCTAATAACTCAGTAAAAGCCTCATTTCCACACTTTCCTGAATCAAATATTCAGACTTCAATCACCAGTCCTGCCCCATCTGCCGATCTTGAAGCGCCGATTACCACGACATTAGTTGCCACGACCCACGTGCCTGCTGACATTACCTATATAGCACTCAACCAAGAACAAATACGCAGCTTGATGCTAGACAGTTTAAAAAAATACTGTGGCTTATTGGCCAAACAACACATTCAAAATATTGCTCAGGCACCAGATATCAATGCCTTAAAAGTCTGTCAGGTGCAATGGTTGACACTTCTCCAGGAAAGCCGCATGCCTTCACAAGAGTTAAACCAACTGTTCAAGCAAATTAGCCATGCTTTATCCATGCTGCGTGCCCAGGCTTAAAACTCTTCATAGATTCAGTCTTTTTAAGTCTATCTTAAGTTTAAAGATGAATAAATCCGGCGAAAAAATTTTTCTATTTAATTGAAAAATATAATTTTAATTCGTTCAAAAGTAGTTGTATTCATTTACTTTCGACTATAGATGCATAGCTATATTAAGGATTTAAAGCCATATAGAATGTATTACTTTTTATTCTTCCCACGCTTATGCAACACTATCTTGAATTCGATGCCTTTGATAATCCCATGCAACTGAGCAAGGTGGGAAACTGGGTCATTACTTTTGTCAGTACTGCCGATGAACTAGAACATATTCAGTTGGCAATCACGTATGTCTTGCCTCGCCAGATCAGTGATGCGCTGCAACCACGTCGCATACTGATTGAGAAAACTGCCTATGGACATCAATGGCTGATTCAGATGATTGAATGCTTTGACAGCAAGACCAATCAGGAAGTACAAATTGCAGCTGCAGATGCATTGGGACAACAAACGCTTCAGCAGATTCTGGAAGAATTTGGTCGTTATGATGTGAATGTCACTCTAAAAAGTTTTTAAGTTTAAGCTCATTGGGAAGTTATTAACTCAATGCTTGAACTATCTACTATTCAGGCATTTAGTTAAAAATCGCGTTAAGCTAAGTGCATAATAATAGATAAGAATAGAATCTAAATTATGCGATATGCTCATCAACATAACACTCAAGCCCTCGTCCTATTTCAGCTTCACCAAAATATAGAAGAATGCCTGAATGCTTTTAATTTGAAGTCTCAAAGTCGCCAGCTCAGGCTTCAACCCGATCCTCTGTCTCAAGCATATCTCCTTATACAAAAACATGACTTAGGACAGGTATGCCAACAAATCCGTATAAACCGTAGCGAAGTATCCGATCCTCATCCCTTAGTTCGTTATCATCTGCTGGCATTTATTTTTAATCAGTTAATCTGAAATAATAGGATTTAAAAAAATAGCCCATCCTTAGATGAGCTATAGCTTCTATATTTCCAGACTTAACTGAAAAATAGTTTCCTATTTTGGCTCCATAACACGATAAATACAGTCTGTTTGCTCACTGGCAAATAGTAATTCAATCGTTGGTCGGATAATTTCATCGTCTACCACAATGTATTCAACTTGCTGTTCTAAACGTTGGGAAGGATCTCTATGCTGGGCACCGGCGCGCAATAATGCTTTTACATCAAGGATTTTTCCATACTGGTTTTTGACTTGCACATCAATCATCTCTTTTGTCATTGCG
>NZ_DEZM01000147.1:1770-5308 GCF_002364825.1 Acinetobacter sp. UBA3132
ACCCTCCTTTTAATTGGATTTATTAATTCTCATCTTCTAAATTCTTATAACATATTTATTTAAAAGGCTTTCAAACGAATATGTAAGATTTTTTAGCAGGATATTATTCCGGCATAAGATGGATTGCAGAACCAAATGAATAGTTTGTTGCTATTCCCTTTAATCGCACAGACAAAACTAAAAACCAGACATTAAAAAGCCCGCATCGCTGCGGGCTCTGTGTTGGATGGCTAGTGCTAGATTTATTGCCTGAATCGAAATTCGAGCTCAACTAACTGTCATTGATCCGTCCAACTTATTGGTAGCGTCGCATGGTTTTTTGACCTACCGTAGGCTTAATATAAGTTGCACTTCATGGTGGCACAAGTCCTGATTACATTTCTAAAAGTAGATTCATACAATTTTTCAATTGTGATTTATATAAAATCCGCTAGTCTTGCAGACTTCCGAATTTATTCATTTCAGCGCAAAATACGCAGTCTTTTCTACCCGATGCTCTGGCAATTTATTCTTAGTGATCTGTATCGCTATTGCGGTGATACTTCAGCAAAATCTCTGATTAAAAACTATCTGTTTAACCGCGGTTTTAATTTTAGCTTCTGGTTGCGTCTGGCCTCTTCCAACTCATTTATTGCGAAATTGGCCTACCCTATTTTTTATTATAAGAAAAAGAAATACGGCATCGACATTCATTGCAGTACGCAAATTGGTTATGGATTATATATCGGCCATGGTGGACATGTAGTAGTGAACCCCACTACAATCATTGGTAACAATATGAATCTGTCACAATTTACGACCATTGGTGCCAATGGCGGGAAACAGGCAGCCTATATCGGCGATAATGTTTATATTGGGCCGAATGTCTGCATTATTGATAATGTCAAAATTGGCAACAATGCCACGATCGGTGCTGGTAGTGTGGTCACTAAAGACATTCCTGAAAATGCCACAGCCGTGGGAAATTATGCCAAAGTGATTCATTATAATAATGCAGGTAACTTCGTAAACCGCCGCTGGCCGCCTGGTGAAAAATAAAGAAGTTCATCTGAAATAAATAATGAATCCAGTTATCAAACCTAAAAATTTATAAGAATTTTAATCATCTGGATAGGTTTTGTGACGCTCATTTGGATTGCATTTGAACAGAATGCATTTGTGGATAAACAGATGTAGATACGAGCTGATTGATTTAAATTATACAGCCTAAAAAGACTCCCTCAATTTGAGGGAGTTTTTTTTTGACTCGGCTGTTTTAACCTGGAATCATTTCTGATACTGGTTCACGCGCCCAAACACGATGTTTCATAATCAGTTGCTTTAATTCCATAGCGACGGATTTGAAGTCTTGATGTGAAAGCGTGCCTTCATCAGCGACCAGGCCTAAAGTATTGATCAGGTCAGCTTTTTCACCCAAGAGCACAATTGGCTTTAAGTGTACGTAAGCTTCAATGATGTAGTGTTTAGCCGTGCCGTCTTTCAACACCTGGTCATAATTATCACCATCGACCATAACAACGGCGTCATAAAGTACTGATGGCTCACCTCGTTGCATACCATCTGCCATTACTTCTGCACCATTGCTGCTCAATACAGGTGCAGGTGTCGGGGCGAGTACCTCAGCAATGGCACTTTCCTCCTTGGCCCAAGCTAATACCGCATCCACATTCGCCTGATTAACCTTGTCATGCACTAGAACAGCAATTTTCTTGCCCTTGATATCGGGCGCCGGGAAGGCTTCCAGAGAAATGCGTTTAGATGGTGTTACTTCCGGCAATTCCACATTCAGTTTTTCTGGCGGAATTACAATCCCCAGTTTGGTTGCGACCTGCTGAGCCAGATCTAGATCGATATTGCACAGAATTTCTAGCACTTCACGTTCACGGATATACAAACGTTGCACCTTGCTCAGCTCAAAAACATAAGCATTCACCACATGACGTTGTTCATATGGCGTCAGACTGCGGTAATACAATCGTGCCTGGGTAAAGTGGTCACTAAATGATGGACTACGCTCACGAATCTTACGTCCGTCAATACGCTCGGCATAACTTTCGAAACCACCATTCGACGCTGCCGGTGTGGTTTCCGTTGGCCAGTTATTATCGATAGAATTTGGTTCATAAGAGGCCTGTCCACGATGGATCGCACGCTGATGATAACCATCACGCTGATTATTATGGAATGGGCAAACTGGCTGGTTGATTGGAATCTGGTGGAAGTTTGGTCCACCCAGACGAATCAACTGTGTATCGGTATAGGAGAACACACGTGCCTGTAGTAATGGGTCATTCGAGAAATCAATCCCCGGTACAATATGTGCCGGACAGAAGGCCACCTGCTCGGTTTCTGCAAAGAAGTTTTCCACATTACGGTTAAGTACAAAGCTACCGATTGGTGTAACCGGTACAAGCTCTTCAGGAATGAGTTTAGTCGCATCCAGCAGGTCAAAATCAAACTTGTGCTCATCGGCTTCAGGTACGATCTGTACACCTAGTTCCCATTCCGGATAATTGCCTGACTCAATTGCATCATACAAATCACGACGGTGAAAATCTGGGTCACGACCTGCCAGTTTTTGTGCCTCATCCCAAGTCAGCTGGGTCAGACCTTGTTTTGGTGTCCAGTGGAATTTAACAAAGACTGCTTCACCATCCGCATTGATCATACGGAAAGTATTGACACCGAAGCCTTGAATTGAACGGAAGTTACGTGGAATAGCACGGTCAGACATTGCCCACATCACCGCATGGGCAGTTTCAGGTACGAGAGAAACGAAATCCCAGAATGTATCATGCGCACTCTGTGCAGTAGGAATTTCGGTATGTGGTTCAGGCTTCATCGCATGCACGAAATCCGGGAACTTGATTCCATCCTGGATAAAGAATACTGGCGCATTATTTCCCACCAGGTCATATACCCCTTCCTGAGTATAGAACTTCATCGCAAAACCGCGAATATCACGTACTGTATCCGCTGAACCTCGTGGACCCTGTACGGTAGAAAAGCGCACAAACATAGGAGTCTCGCGCTCAGTATCGGTCAGGAATCCAGCCTTGGTAAAGCGCTCATTGCCAGGATAAGCCTTAAATACACCATGTGCTGCCACACCACGGGCATGCACAATACGTTCAGGAATACGCTCATGGTCAAAATGCGTCATTTTTTCCTGAAAGATAAAGTCTTCCAGCAAAGTTCCACCACGGGTACCAGCTTTCAGGCTATTCTGGTTATCAGAAATTTTCACCCCCTGGTTGGTGGTCAGAGCCTGCCCAGTTGCATCACGACGGTATGCATCAAGCTGGGCATTCTTCTCATTATGATTTTTCAAATCCGGACGATCAGTACCTGCTAGCTCACTCTTGGTCTCTTTCATGTGACTTCCTTATTATTACCCTTTTGATAAAAAACAAATTTGGCTTTAAGCTTTTGTTTTTTATCTTCTATTATTTAAATGACGGCGATTGTTCACTCACATTCAAAGGAGTTATATCGCTTATTAGGCGCCTTTCTAAAATACTATGGGGCATACATAGAA
>NZ_DEZM01000135.1:0-458 GCF_002364825.1 Acinetobacter sp. UBA3132
AACTAGAAGAGCAAAAGCAATGTTATTAATGTGGGGCTTTATTACACTCCTGACACTGGCGGTGATTTTCCTGATCTGGCTGCAGTTCAATCAGGTTGAAACTGGTCCTGAATTGGAGGGTGTTGCGGTCGAGCAAAAGGTCGCGAATCTGGAAGATAATCTAAAAAAGACCTTAGAGATTATGCAGGATCTGGCTAAAAAGATGCATGTACAGCAAGAAGTACTGGACCAGACCACGACCAAACTAAAACAGGTCGAATTACAGAATGCCGAGCTGGTGCATCTGCTGGCAAAAGTGGTTGAACCAAAACAATAATCTTCGAAAATGGTTTTCTGATTAAGCAGTCTAAAAGAGCGGGCTGCGTGAAACTCCTGCCGAAATTACCCTCATCATAATGGTAGGCAGCATGCCGAAACCTGATGTATTACATATAGATGTAGGCTAAATTTAATCTAAT
>NZ_DEZM01000135.1:528-38185 GCF_002364825.1 Acinetobacter sp. UBA3132
TCTAATAACGAACTGTATTTTTATAATGAAGTGCAGCGTATTGTCCTGTTAACTTCAAATTTGCCTGAATAGTGCTGTTTTCTTAGGTATTCAAATCCGTGCATCTTGCATTTATGCGGGATTTTTTTAAACATTTAAAAATGAATTTTTCTGAAGTATTTGCTGGTTATTTTGGAAAGTATAGAGTTCAAGATAAAACCTTAAAGTTTTTTTAAGAAATAAAATTTTTAAAATCATGTTGATACTTTAGCTTTTGATATCTTTTTAATTGACTTGGCCCAAGTCTTCACCGCCGGATTTTCATTATCAATGTTAGTCATTTGATCAGTCAGAGAAAATTATAAAAATTGCGATGCACAGCCTAAATGATCGTGCTAGACTAGGAGAAATCGGGTGTGCTCCCGATTTTTTTATGCGGATTTGTTCCGCGCTGACAAGAATTTAGGTTTACAACATGCCCATTTCAGAGACATGGTTATTACCTGATGGTGTAGCTGATGTATTACCAGAACAAGCGCAAGTCATTGAGCATTTGCGTCGTAAATCACTGGATTTCCTCGCATCTCGAGGTTATCAGCTGGTGTACACGCCATTCATTGAATACATTGAATCTCTATCTTCTCTCTCAGAATCGAATCAGGATTTAGACTTAGCAACTTTTAAAGTGATCGACCAGCTTTCTGGCCGTTTGCTTGGTGTGCGTGCCGATATGACACCACAAGTGGCTCGTATCGATGCGCATGTACATCCAGTGGAAGGTGTAGCACGTTATTGCTATGCAGGTACTGTACTTCATACCAAGCCACAGGGTTTTAACACCACGCGTGCACCGCTGCAGCTGGGTGCAGAATTATTCGGTTCAGACAGTATTGATGCCGATGTAGAAATGATTGACCTGATGGTGAGTCTGATTCAGGAATCTGGTCTGGCAGATGGTATTCACCTTGACTTGGGTCATGTCGGTCTGTTCCGTAGTCTCGTAGCTCAAGCGGGCTTAAGTAAGGCAGCTGAACGTCAATTGTCTGACCTGTATCAGCGTAAAGCATTGCCAGAACTGCAAGAGTTTACTGCGACACTAAATCAGGGTCATGATTTCTACGTATTGGGTCGCTATGCAAGTGACTTGAATGCATTACAAACACAATTGAGTGCTGAAGTGCTGGCGAATCCAGACTTTAAACAGGCACTGGATGCATTGATCACTACTCAACAGGAAATTCAGGCACGCTGGCCGAATCTGGAAATTGGTGTCGATGTGGTTGAATTGCGTTCTTACCATTACCACACTGGCCTGATGTATGCCGTGTATGCACCAAACCGTGCTGCACCACTGGCACAAGGTGGCCGTTATGACGGTATTGGTCAACACTTTGGTCGTGCCCGTCCTGCAACCGGTTTCTCTTGTGACTTGTATAGTTTAAGTGCAGGCAAATTTGAAACTGCACAGATTATTGTTGCGCCTAAAGGTAATGATGCTGCTTTGCTTGATGCGATTCAGGGAACACGTGCACAAGGCTTAAGTGTAATTCAGTTATTAGGTAATGATGGTTTAAACTCGGTGCCGTATGCAACTCACCAGCTGGTGAATGTTGACGGTGAGTGGACAGTCAAAACAATTTAATGGTCAGGCTCAGTATTCATGTCGCTGGGCCAGGCTTTTCAACTTTAACAGCATGATGTAATGAGGCTATTATGGGCAAGAATGTTGTGGTACTTGGTACCCAATGGGGCGACGAAGGTAAAGGTAAAATCGTCGACCTGCTCACAGATCAAGCGGCAGCAGTTGTACGTTATCAAGGCGGTCACAACGCAGGCCATACTCTTGTAGTTGGTGGTAAAAAGACAGTTCTTCACCTCATTCCATCAGGTATTTTACGTGAAAACGTACTGTGCTTAATTGGTAACGGTGTGGTTCTTTCACCTGAAGCGCTCATCAAAGAGATGGATATTCTTGAAAAAGAAGGCGTGCCTGTTAAAGAGCGTCTGCGTATTTCTCCAAACTGTCCTTTGATTCTTCCAAACCACATTGCGCTTGATCAAGCACGTGAAATCAAACGTGGTAATGCGAAAATTGGTACGACTGGTCGCGGTATTGGCCCAGCTTACGAAGATAAAGTGGCTCGTCGTGCAATCCGTGTTGCTGATCTGGTACGTGGTGGTGAACATCTTAAAGCGCAGTTAACTGAGCTTCTTGAATACCATAACTTCCAGTTAACTCAATTCTACGGCGTAGAAGCAGTTAAGCTTGAAGAAGTACTTGCACTTTGCGACCAATGGCGTGAAGTGGTTGCGCCGCTTGTTATAGACGTAACAGGTGAGTTACATAAATACCGTAAAAACGGTGATAACATCATGTTTGAAGGTGCGCAAGGTTCACTTCTTGACGTTGACCACGGTACATATCCATACGTGACTTCTTCAAATACGACTGCGGGCGGCGTAAGCTCAGGTTCAGGTCTTGGTCCATTACACCTTGATTATGTATTGGGTATTACCAAAGCATACACAACACGTGTAGGTGCTGGTCCATTCCCAACTGAACTTGTGTACGATGCTGCAAATGATGTTGGCGATGCAATCGGTAAACACTTAGGTACTGTAGGTTCAGAATTTGGTGCGTCTACTGGCCGTCAACGTCGTTGTGGCTGGTTCGATGCTGAAATCCTGCGCCGTTCAGTAGAAGTAAACTCACTTTCAGGTATTTGCCTGACTAAACTTGACGTTCTTGACGGTTTAGAAGAAGTAAAAATCTGTGTAGGTTACGAAGCTGCTGATTCTGGCTGTGTAGGTTCTTCTGATGCACTTGCATTCGAAACTTTAAAACCGATCTACGAAACGATGCCAGGCTGGTCTGAGTCTACTTTCGGTGCCAAATCATTAGATCAATTGCCACAAGCTGCAATTAATTATGTGAAACGTCTTGAGCAATTGATTGAATGTCCAATCGACATCATTTCAACTGGTCCAGACCGTGAAGAAACAATTGTTCTTCGTCATCCGTTTGATGCTTAATCCTTTAAGCTGAAATGAGAAAAACCCTGTGAATTTCACAGGGTTTTTTTATAACGTATCGAGTAAGGAATACTGGCGCACGACTAAAGTTGCATCACAGAGTGATGTGTAATGCTGCTGTGCTTGTTAGAATAAATATTAAAGAAAATATAAGAGCTTGCAGGATGCAAAAAAATATCTCGGCAACCATGTTCTATTCGTTGCTATTTGCCATGGGCGGGGCTCCCACCATTGCCATGCTGATTATTCGTGCTCAAACCAGTAATCCTGAAATTATCTATAATGCGCTGGTAGGCTTAAGTGTCATTATTGCCTGCATATTGGTGCCAGTGATCCTGATCCAGAACGCGATCCTGTTTGCCAAACGCAAAAGTGAAAGTCTGGAGTTGAAGATCCAACCTTTGAGCCAGTTTTATCTGGTTTTAAATGTACTTTGTCTAATTTATTGGCTTGGCATACAATTCATCACCTGAAATATTACATAAATGCTAAAAAGATGAAGTAATTACACGTTTCAGGTATGGCGATGTTTCAATTATAATTTTTATCAAGTATTGTGCCTTGAAACTGGGGTGGAGAATCTATAATGAAAAATAAATTTTTGTTCAGCATGTGTGCGGCTACAGTCGTCACTTTATCAGGTTGTACCACTGTCGCTGATATAGCGGGCGCGGATACATCAACCTTAAACGCTGTAGCGACACAAGGCTTTAACAAGACCGTTCAGGAAGCACGTGCTGCCAATACACTGGATACGTCTTCTGCTACTTATAAGCGCATCAACACTGTATTTAACAAATTGCGTCCTTATGCAGACCAGCTGAACCAGACAGGCACCCGATTTGACTGGCAGCTGGCTGTACTGAAGAGCGATCAGGTCAATGCTTATGTTGCCCCAGGTGGTAAGGTGGTGTTCTATACGGGTATCGTCAATAAATTGAACTTAACCGATGCTGAAATTGCAGCAATTATGGGTCATGAAATGGTGCATGCGCTAGAAGAGCATTCTAAACAGAAGATTGGTGCTCAGGCATTGACTGACTTAGCTTTAGGTATTGGCCTGAGTGCAGCAGGTGTGGGTCAGGGTGGTGCAGCAGCTGCACAGCTGGGTAGCCAGATTGGTATTGGTCTACCATACTCACGTAACTTGGAAAGCCGTGCTGACCAAGGTGGCTTAATGTTGATGGCTCGTGCAGGTTATAACCCGAATGCTGCAATTACTCTTTGGGAAAAAATGAGTAAGCAAACCAGTAGTGGTGTCGCGTTCTTATCGACTCACCCATCAAGCAGTCAGCGTATTGCCGCGATGCGTCAAAATCTGCCAGCCGCAATGCAGATTTATAACCAACGTAAATAATCATTGCTTGAATTATAAAAAAGCAGGGCAGAGGATCTGCTTTTTTATGCCTGAATAAAATATATAGGCAACAAAAAAAGGCAAAGTTTTCACTTTGCCTTTTGCACTTCAGATCAATCGATCTTAGTGGTGGTGACCGCCTGCACCATGTACGTGACCATGGTCAAGTTCTTCTTGAGAAGCTTCACGGATTTCCACGATTTCAACGTCGAAAGTCAGGTCTTGGCCAGCAAGTGGGAAGTTCGCATCAACAACAACGTTTTCGCCTTCAACTGCTTTAACAGTTACGATTTGAACGCCGTCATCAGTTTGCGCCTGGAATTGCATACCAGGTTGGATGTTGTCCACACCCTGGAACATTTTCGCAGGAACTTCTTGTACTAGTTCTGGGTTGTATTCGCCATAGCCTTCAGCTGCTGGAACAGTTACAGTGAATTTGTCGCCTACAGTTTTACCAAGTAGTGCATTTTCAAGGCCAGGAATGATGTTGCCTGCACCATGCAAATATGCAAGTGGTTCACCTTGAGATTTATCGAGAGTTTCACCCTCTGCGTTAGTCAATGTGTAGTGGAAAGAAACCACGAGGTCATTTGCAACTGCAGTCATGATATTGATCCAATCAAATTTTTTAAGAGATACATCATAAAGTGAAATTGAGTTTTTGTAGACTAAAATTAGCAAAAAAAATGCAATTTCCCTATATAAATGCTGATTTTTTCATTGATGGGGGCGCATCTGTAAATTTCAATGCAATTTTATCTTCGGCGAGATTTTTCTTGTAACGAAGTCTTTTACCGTCATTACCCCAGCCTGAGTATAGCCCAAGATCGTGGCCTGATGCAGCCGATATAATGAAACATACATCGACTTGGCGACAAAGCCCTGTACATTGACCTGACCGAGTAATTCACCTACGGCTTTATTTTCACTTAAGGACACCAGAGAACCTTTATCCGAGAAGACAAACATCGGTAACTGTGTCTGACCATTCGCACGTAATCGTAAAGAATTGACAAGGAAACTGGCCTGCTGGCTGGCAACCTGTGCACGTGGTCCCAAGACGGGTTCATCAGCTCTAGGCTTGCAATGTGCACAATCCCCAAAGGCAAAAATATTCGGATCTGCGGTCGTCTGCAATGTCGCATAAACTTTAAGGCGATGAATATTGTCTCTTTCCAGTCCCTCAAGTTGCGTGAGTACCTCAGGCGCCTTGATCCCGGCTGCCCAGACTTTTACTTCTGCTTCCAGACTTGAACCATCTGCAAAATAAATATGCTCTTCATCGACTTTAGCCACACGATGTTGAGTCAGTACTTCAATACCTAGCTGTTTCAGCTGCTTCATCGTGTGCTCAGCAACTTTGGAAGACAGGGCAGGAAGAATACGATCTGCAGCTTCAATCAGGGTAATTTTGACCTTATTCGGATCAATCTTGTTTAGACCATATTTATGAAAATTATTCTTGGCAGAAACCAGTTCTGCTGCCAGTTCAACGCCTGTAGCACCTGCACCGATAATAGCAATTTTCAGTTCACGGCTATCTGCTTCATTCTGGGCATTTAAGTAAAGATGCAGCAGGTCTTGCTGGAAAATATCCGCCTGTTCGCGGCTGTCGAGGAAATGACAGAACTGTTTGACACCTTCGGTATTAAAGTCATTTGAAGTGGAGCCTAAAGCAAGCACCAAGGTGTCATAGTCAATGCTTCTATTCTTGGTAGGTTGGACCTTTTTAGAAAAGTATTCGGTTTCAACCAGAATCTGTTTGGCTTCACGGTCGATATTTTTAAACGTGCCCAGGACAAATTCATAATGATTCGCTACGGCATGGGCAAAATAATTGGTTTCTTCTTCATGCGGATTGAGTGTGCCGGCTGCAATCTCGTGAAGAAGAGGTTTCCAGATATGGGTCAGCTTCTGGTCGATCAGGGTAATCTGGGCCTTACCATTTCTGCCTAAGCTTTGTCCTAACTGGGTAGCCAGTTCCAGACCACCTGCACCACCACCTACAATCACAATTTTATGGGCTGTCATACCTTATTAACCTATTTATTTTTTTAATGAAATAGAAAGAAAACATACTATGACAGGCTTAAAATAAGGTCTTGATAAGAATTGTTATACAGCTTACAAATTGTAGCAATTCAAGGATATAAATTAATAATGTCTTTTATGGAGGTCGTTATTGGTAAAATTAAAAATAAATGCAGGCAATAAAAAAAGGACGGCTAATTAATATAATTGCCATCCTTTGTCTGTCTCAGATTTTATTTGCCAATCGGATACAATATAACGTCTGCATTCGTACTTGAGAATAGGCCAAATAACCATTGCAGGAACTTTTCAAAGAAATTCGCTTCTTCAATATCGACCTGATCTTCAATCAGGATGGTACGAATCAACTGATTATTCTGATAAACGTTTACCGTTACCAATTGCATGACTTTTGCCAGTGGCGCGGTCAGTTGGGTCTCATTCACTTCAATATTTAAGTGGGTCTGAGTTTCGCGTAATGGCTCAATGCTTTGTAGAGTACCATTCCCTGTATCTAACATCACGCGTTGAGTACTTTGATCAAACTGGTTCAGGTCAATGCTATAGCTCTGATCATAGAGTGAAGTAGTAATTAATTCAGGTTTTTTGGTCGCTACCTTAAACATTTTTAGGGTGGATTGAACCACAGGCAGTTCAGCCAGCACTTGCTTGTCCTTGAGTGCTACCTCATTGCGGGTATAGGTATAGGCCAGGTTCATTAGCTTATGAGCGACTTCCGCACGTTTTACCGCACTTTTGCTCCCCATCACCACGACGATTAAACGACGGTTAGATAGACTCATGTCCATGCTTGGACGGATCGCGGTGGCAGCCAGATTATAACCTGCAGCACGGGTAAAACCGGTTTTCAAGCCATCTACTGTTGGGTCTATTTTTAGCAATAGATTGGTGGCACGGTGGAAACGCTGGTTATAACTGAAGCTGTGTTGCTTGGAATAGAACAGATAGTTTGGCGTTTCATTGACCAAAGCCTGAGACAGTTTGGCCAGGTCGGCTGCTGTGGAATAATGCTCAGGCATGGTGATACCAGCTGGATTCTGGAAGTTGGTCTGCTGCATGCCCAGTGCTTTGGCTTCCTGATTCATACGCTCCACAAATTTGGGTACGCTTCCAGAAATTTTTTCCGCCAACGTCACTGCGGCATCATTGGCAGACATTACAATTAAGCCTGCTAATAACTGATCTACTGAAATCTGATCACCTTCTTTTAGGTACATCTGGGATTCATCCCACATCACCATATTCACTACAGACGTTGCAGTTATTACTTCATTTTTATCTAATTTTCCGGCCTGAATTTCCTTGAGCGTGATATAAGCTACCATCATTTTGGTCAGGGAAGCCGGAGCACGTTGCAGGTCTTCATTATGTGAAGCAATAGTCTGACCGGTCTGGCTGTCCAGAATGGTCCAGGCTTCTGCCTCAACACTTTCAGGATTAATATTCAGTAGGGCAGCATGCGAGATTGCGGACATAAAAAAGCACAATGTCGCAATCAGTGAGGCGATAAATTTCAAGGGGGTTCCTTATTCGACCAGTCCGTTGGCGAGCAAAAAAATTTTAGGCATGCTAAGCCTTTTTTTTTGTCATGGCTAGTACTCATTGTAGACATTTAAGACACTTCCGCAATGTATTGGAAAAAAATGTTAAGCTTAGACTTAACACATTCTAATTTCTTTTGAATCGCCCATTATGTTGCATTATCAAATCGAATTTGACGATTATCGTCAGCATCTTGTTCACGTGACTGTTCGCTTTTTAGCAGACCCTACACAGGTGTTGTCTTTGCCAACGTGGATTCCGGGCAGTTACCTGATTCGTGAATTTTCCAAGCACATTGAAGGGGTGAAAGCCTTTGATGAAGCAGGACGCCAGCTGAAAATCCAGAAATTTGAAAAGAATAAATGGCGCTTGTTTAATACCGACCATGAGCTGATTACGGTTGAATATGATGTCTATGCCTATGATCTGTCCGTACGCGGTGCATATGTCGATGGAACACGTCTATATGTGAACCCGGCCTGTACTTGTCTGGGGCTGGAAGGACAAGAAAATAAAGCGATTGAAGTTGAAATTTTCCTGCCAGATGAACTGAAACATTTCCAGTTAGCAACCGGTATGGCATCCAAGAGCCTGGTCAAAGGCCGCTATACGCTTAAAGCAGAAAATTATGCCGAGCTGATCGATTCACCATTTGAACTGGCAGAACAGACCCGTTTTAGCTTTGAAGCCAATGGTATTCCGCATGAGTTCGTGGTTTCTGGCAAACATGAGATGAATGCTGAACGTATGCAGCAGGATCTGGAAAAGATCTGTAGTACCGAAATTTCTATGTTTGGTTCGGCGCCATTTAGTAACTATACCTTTATGACCATGGCAACAGGCAACAGTTATGGCGGTCTGGAACATCCAAATTCAACCAGTCTGATTACACCACGTGACGATCTGCCGAAAGCCAACGAGCCGGAAGAGCCATCGAAGGATTATCAGCGTTTCTTAGGTTTATGTAGCCATGAATATTTCCACTCTTGGTTAGTGAAATTTATTCGCCCTGAAAACTTTGTAAATTACGATTTAAACAAAGAAGGCTACACCTCTTTACTTTGGATCTTTGAAGGATTTACTTCTTATTATGATGACCTGATTCTGCTACGTAGTGGTGTGATTAACCAGGAATCATATATTGCTTTACTGAAAGCACAGATTGACCGTTATTTGCAAAACCCAGGTCGCTTTATTCAAAGTGTGTCTGAATCAAGCTTTGATGCCTGGGTGAAATTCTATCGTCAGGATGAAAACTCGAATAATGCTGGCACCAGCTATTACAACAAAGGTTGTTTAGTGGCACTTTGCTTAGATTTAGGCTTGCGTCTACGTGGTTCAAGCCTGGATGCCTTGATGCGCAAGTTGTATGAAAATGCGCAAAATGGCATTCAGGTGAACGAGCGTACTATCTTCGAGTTATGTGAAGAATTGACTGGCGATAACTGGTTAGAACAGATCAACCATCTGATCAATACCACAGAAGACTTACCACTGGATCAGTTATTCCCTGAGTTTGGGGTAAGCTATACTCTGAAAAATGACAAGTCTCTGCCATTTGGTTTGAAATTGGTAGATAAGCCTGAAGGTGTATTCATTCAATCCGCTCGTCGTGATAGTGCTGCTGCGAAAGCAGGCCTGTCAGCCAATGATGTGATCATTGCAATTGATGGCTTGAAAGCGACGACAAAGCTTGCCGAGAAATATGCGAAGCAGGAAGGAATTTATACTGTTCATGCATTCCGTCGTGATGAGTTAATGGCCTTTGATATTCAAGCAGCGGGTTCTGAATTGACTGAAGTCGAACTTAAAATTGAAGATCAAACTAAAGCTGAGAAATGGTTGAAAGCTTGATTTGCATAGTTTAAATAAGCCATGTAAAACCGGTGCTTAGGCATCGGTTTTTTTATGTGAATATAAATAAGAAGAGTTTAAATTGGGGAATGGGAATTACGGTTGTCTGGTTAGCCATAATTTTTATATTTTGGTTTTTCGGAGATTTGAAAAGTCCAATATCTTTAAATGAATTAGGTGATTTTCTTGCAGGTATTTTTGCGCCTGTGGCATTTCTTTGGCTAGTACTTGGTTATGTGCAACAAGGTAAGCAACTTGAACAAAATACCAAAGCGTTAGAACAACAAGAACAAGCATTACAGCTTCAAATTGATGAGATGAAGGAAAGTGTGAAACAGCAGAAAAGATTGGTTGATGATCAGCAAAAATACTATAATTCTCTACAAGAATCTGTGAAGCCTATACTAGAGCTTACTCATCCTAAAATTAGATTAAAACCACATTCTATTGATGCACTAGATGCCAATATAGAATATCAAGAAGCACCATTGTTTCAGTTTAGAGTTTTTAATGATGGTAAAGAAAAAGCCTGTTTTATTGAGGTTTTAGGTGGGGTTGATAAGCTAAAATTAATACGAAAATTAAACCGTATAAATGATTTCCAGAGTGTTTGGATAGCATCTTATTTAACAATAAATGAAGCCGAAATTTTAAATAAATGTAATGAAATTAAATACAAAATACTTATTAATTTTGAAGATATTTATGGAAATGAATTTCAATTGGAACACTACTTTAATATTCAAATAAAGAGTGAAAATAAGGTACTAATTATCAATAGTGAATCAATTTCCCCGATACGTTGAATATCCATAAGAACTTAACAACAGTGGAATATGGTAATGCTCCAAAGTACCATCAATCACAAACACAACTGGAATTTCTGGGAAAAAGGTGCGTTGATTATTTGCCTTAAACCAGTCGCCCGTTTTAAAAGTCACCTTATAAATGCCTTTTTGTAGCGCAGTCTCTTTAGGATAGAATTCTTTAATCCGGCCATTATTATCTGTTTTGGCTTCATTGAGTTTGACCCATTTCTCACCTTGCTGGGCTTCTAAAGTTACCGTGATATTGGCAGAAGGCAGGCCAGTTTCCTGATTTAGCACATGCACACTGAGTGGATTGGCAAAGCCAAAAGTTGAAAGGGAAGTCGCAGCTAAAGCAAAAATGATTTTTTTCATGAGACCCATTGCAAAATGAATACTTATAATTATTCTAATAGACTGAAAAATAAAAAATATTAAAGTTATGTAATAAAAAAAGCCCACATTCGTGAGCTTTCATTGATTCATTTAAATATTATCCACGACCGCGTCCGCGACCACGTGGTGCTTTGGTATTTGGACGTGTCGTACCATTGGTCTTACGACGTGGTTTTTCACCTTCTTCCAGTTGCCAAACACGTGGTGTACCGGTTTTCTTCTTGGTACCGTCTTTATTCACTTTTTTATTGAGTGGTTTGCCACCCGTACCACCTGGTTTTTTCACGTAAGAACGTGAACGGTATGGCTCTTCTGCGGGTACATCTTTGAAGTCAGGGTAAAGCAAAGGTTCAATTTCTTTGGTTTCACCCGGTCGTAGACCCAATTGAACCAGATCAATAGAACCGATTTTGGTACGGATCAAACGTAAAGTCGGGAAACCTACGGCAGCAGTCATACGACGTACCTGACGGTTACGGCCTTCACAAATCGAAATTTCTACCCATGACGTTGGTACAGAAGCACGGTAACGAACCGGAGGATCGCGATCCCATAACCATTCAGGTTGCTGAACCTTGATTGCTTTTGCAGGTAAGGTCATACCATCCTTCAGCTCTACACCTTTACGTAACTGCTCAAGTGCTTCTTCAGTCACGTCGCCTTCAACCTGAACCAGGTAAGTCTTGAATTTTTTATTGGCAGGATTGGTAATGAACTGGTTTAAACCACCATGATCGGTGAGGAATACCAAGCCTTCCGAGTCCATATCGAGACGACCTGCCAGACGCAGTGTAGGATCATCTACGAAATCAGACATCGTCATGTGTGCTTCGTCTTTACGAAACTGGGAGAGGACGTCATAAGGTTTATTTAGAATGACGATTTTCATAGGAAAAGACTTCTATAATTACAAAAATTTGAAAATGAGCAGATTTCTTCGCGTGGGGATAGTCGTGATCTCCCATTGAAATCTAAAAAACGGTGGATTTATATATGGGTATTATGAGGGAAGACGGCCTTAAAGTGTTGCTTATCTCGAAATATTTTTGAAACCGCTGGCAGTTGAACCTATGAATAGTATCTTGTAAAAGGGTAAAGTGCAGCTATAAGTGTTAATAAAATCAAACCTGAATCTGTTTTAAAATTAAACGGAACAGCTCAGCCTGAAAAATCGCATCCTGTAATGCATTGTGATTGCCTCTGCTTTGTGGCTTTAAAATTTCAATAATATTCTTTGCCCGTGTATCTGACCAACGTCCGCCAAATGCACCCATATAAAGAGATTTAATATCGAGTGAGGAAACACCAAAAGGATTGTGTCCGATAAATTTATGGAAATAATAATTCATAAAAGACCAGTCAAAACCGGCATTTAATCCGACAAAAATTGGTGTTTCAGATTTGGAAAGATGTTGCTCAAGCCAAGTGGCGCAATTCTGCATCGCAGTGGTGGGGTCTATTCCATTTTTTGTTAAATCTTCTAAATTGAAACCGCTAACGGCCAAGGCTTTCGGGTCAGCTTTATGGGAGACCGGCTTTAATTCACAATAAAACTGGATCTCAGGTTGATCGACAAGACACATGCCGATAGATAGCAAATCATATTCCCCAGGAATCGGGCCGGAAGCTTCAATATCGACGGAAATAAACACTTCTTTTTTAGCCATTTTTGTCTGATCACTCTCATCTATCTGTAAAAATTTTAATCTTGCTTGCCAGGTTTTCTGAATATCCATATTAAAATCACTATTGTGGCAGAGAAGGGACTCTTCCAATATCTTAGATAAACAATACAGGGTTAAAATGACCGAGTTAAAGTCATCATAATCTATGATCTTTACAGTCGGAGCTGACACTAAAATCTTGGCTTCATATTTATAAATCTCAATATATAAATTATACGCTGAGTAATCTCATGTTTCAGTCTGCAAAAATCTGTAAAACTTGTAATTACAAAAAACCATGTCCCCTTAAAACAGAATAACTTAGCTAAAATGTAATTACATTGAAGCAATTAGATACGACTCTTGCATTGGTTATTTATTTATAGTGGTTAGAGTAGAAAAACAATCTTTTTGATCGAGATGAGTAGGAGTCAAAAATGGCTAGATCTCAGGCAAAACATAAGCAGGTTCAGCAAAAGGACAAAAAGGATTCCATGCAGGATGAGGATCAACAGCAGCAACAGCAGCAACCTCAAAAATCTAAACCATCACGGGCGAAAAAACGTAAATAGTCCATGATTTTGAATCGGTGATAATCAATGACAAAACCCTCTATAAGAGGGTTTTTGCTGTTTAGAAGAGAAAATAATATTCAAAGGAATCATCAATAAAAATTACAAGAACAGCACGTGTAATCAGATTGAATTGAATAAGATTATTTTAAGAAGAATGAATGAGAAATTGCAGTGCCGAATTTAAGCACCTCCTTGTTACTGATTACTATATTAATACTTTTGAGTGGCTGTCAGCCACCACCTTCTGGTGAGTCAGCGGGCTGGAAAAGTCCTTATCTGTATTGGCAATTAAGAAAAGAAACTTTATCGCAACCTTTAACCATTCCAGTCGAAGGTGTGACGCAAAGACAGCTCAATGATACTTGGGGTGCTTCACGAAGTGCAGGCCGTAAGCATGAAGGAATTGATATCTTTGCTAAACGAGGTACACCTGTGCTGAGTGCGACCAGAGGTATTGTTAGAAATATTGGAACTAATAACTTGGGCGGTAAAGTGATCTGGTTAACAGGACCTGAGCTGAGCCAGCATTATTATGCACATCTGGAGGATTATGCTGAGCATATTCAGGAAGGTGACTGGGTGGAAGCTGGCGAAGTCATTGCCTATGTGGGCAATACCGGTAATGCTAAAACCACGCCACCACATCTGCATTATGGAATTTATTTTAGTGGGCAGGGTGCTACGAATCCTTATCCTTACTTGAAAGCTGAGGAATTGGAATAAACGTCATAATGTAAGATAAATATAAAAGAATTTATTCTGAAATTGGAAAGGCATAAAATAGCTTATCTCCCGCTTTTCCTGTTTTTATGAGTATTGCCTACAGACCAGATATCGATGGCCTACGTGCTATTGCGGTATCTCTGGTTATTTTCAATCATTTAGGCTGGTCACTATTTTCTGGTGGCTATATTGGTGTAGATATCTTCTTTGTGATTTCAGGTTATCTGATCACCATTATTCTCACACGCGATATTCAGGCCCAACAATTTTCAATTGCACGATTCTATAAAAAACGTGTAGTCCGTTTGGCACCAGCGTATTTTACCGTACTCGCTGTGGTTAGCCTGATTGCCTGGCAGGTGATGCTGCCGGGTGAACTGACTGAATACTTTAAGAGTGTCATGTATGCCACTGTGCTCATTGCGAATCTCTATATGCGCAATGAAGTGGGGGATTACTTTAGCCCGAGCGTGGAAAATGTACCCCTATTGCACTTATGGTCATTGGGGGTGGAAGAACAGTTCTATATTTTCTGGCCTCTAATATTATGGCTATTTTTTTCCAGAGCATCACGCAAATATCTCTGGTTGATGATCAGTACATTGATTATTGTTCTACTGGCTTATGCTCAATACCAACTCATGCAAAATCCAGCCAAGGCCTATTACAGCATGCCGGTACGGGCTTTTGAGTTACTGATTGGCGCATTGATTACCTGTTTGCCACGACCAAAACTCCCTAAAAAATTACTACAAATTCTGGTGTGGCTTGGGGTTCTTGTTTTATTTGCAGCAGCGATTTATTTTGATCAACAGACATCATTTCCCGGTCTTATGGCGCTGATTCCGTGTCTGGCAACAGCAGTAATTATTTATCTGGGCCAATCTGTACCCGCAACCAATCTGTTGCTCAGTAATCAGCTGAGCACCTGGATCGGAAAAATTTCATATCCGCTGTATTTATGGCACTGGCCGATTATCGTGCTATTTGGCATTTATATGCTGCCACTCAATACAGAAAATCAGATCATCATTCTCCTGCTGTCAGTGCTTTTGGCATTTCTTACCTATCAGCTGGCAGAAAAACCCCTAAAACGCTTTGTAATGGCTGCCAATTACAAGGTGATTCTTCTCGGATTTGTAATTCCTGCGATCATCTTTATTGTTATCGCTCAGATTATTAAAAACAATGAGGGTTTTCCTAATCGCTTTCCACCCTCCGTATATGTCAAGCAGGAAGCATTGCAGGCTTATGCGCATGTGATTCGTAGCCAGTGTATGGATACGAATCCGAAAACCTTACCTGATCCCAAAGATTGCATATTAGGACACACGAAGGATGATATTGATTTCTTATTGATCGGTGATTCACATGCCAATGCCTATACTGCAATGCTGGATGAATGGGCTAAAGATGCCAATTTACGTGGTTATGATATTGCCCAGAGTTCAACTTTTTATTTGCCTGGTATACAGCGTTCTGAGTTAAAGCTCGGACGTTGGGAAGAACTCATTAAGTTTCAGCAACGTAATAATGCTCTTACCGAACATCTGTCTAAAACCCATTATCCAATGATTATTTTAGCCGGTTCTTATGCGCCATATTTTGGAGATGAGGTGAAACTTAAAGATGGGATTCATCAGCGCAATAATGAAATCTTTAAAATCGGCTTGATGAAAGCGCTAGAAATTGCCCACAAAGCGAGTGATCAAGTAGTAATACTGAACGATGTACCACGATTGGATTGGGATGGAATACCTTCAGACTGTAATATCCGTAACGAGATTCTAAATCGACATGCACAATGTACGGTTTCCAGAAAAAGCTACGATACTTATCTAAAACCATTTAATCAGATTCTGGCTGAAGCCAAACTGAAATACCCTGATTTGAAAATCATTGATCCGACCAAAGTGATCTGTGATCAGCAGGTATGTAAGATCATCGTGAATGATGTGCCTTTATATCGTCTAAAAGATGATAACCATATTAATGATCAGGGTTCACGTCAATTAGGGATTGAATATCTGAAACAATTTGGTAATCCACTAAAAGATTTAAAAGCAAATTAATTATAAAAAAACCGCGTTTAATAACGCGGTTTTTTTATCGGTGCTATTAACGAATTTTTGCCAGGAAACGGCTCAAACGATTAATGGCTTCACGCAGTTCATTTTCTGCTGGCAGAAATACCACACGGAAATGATCCGGAGTTGGCCAGTTAAAGCCTGTACCTTGAACCAGCAATACTTTCTCGGCACGCAGCAGATCCAGCATCAGTTTTTCATCATCTTCAATCGGGTAAATTTCCGGATCCAGACGCGGGAAGCAGTACATTGCACCTTCTGGTTTCACACAAGTGACACCAGGAATTTCATTGAGCATTTCCCAGGCAATATTGCGCTGCTCATACAGGCGACCACCTGGGCGGATCAGGTCATTAATTGACTGGTAACCCCCGAGAGCAGTCTGAATTGCATATTGCGCCTGATGGTTGGCACAAAGGCGCATCGATGCCAGCATATCCAGACCTTCGATGTAATCTGCTGCACGAGACTTATCACCCGTAATAGCCATCCAGCCAGAACGGTAACCTGCAATACGGTAAGTTTTAGATAGGCCATTGAAAGAGATACATAGCTGATCACCGGCAAGTGATGCGACGGCAACATGCTCAACACCGTCATAAACGATCTTGTCATAAATTTCGTCAGCAAACAAAATCAGGTCGTGCTTTTTCGCCAGATCCACGATTTGCTGTAATACGTGACGTGGATAAACTGAGCCTGTCGGGTTATTCGGGTTAATGATCACGATACCGCGGGTATTTGGTGTGATCTTGCTTTCCATATCTGCGATGTCTGGATACCAGTAATTTTCTTCATCACATTTATAGTGAATCGCAGTACCACCAGACAGGTTCACTGCCGCAGTCCACAACGGATAATCAGGCATTGGAATCAGCATTTCATCGCCGTCATCTAGTAAGCCTTGCATTGCCATTACAATCAGCTCGGACACGCCGTTACCCACATACACATCATTGACGTGCATATCCAGAATACCTTTTTGCTGGTAGTACTGACAGATCGCCTTACGTGCCGGGAAAATACCTTTTGAGTCGGTATATCCAATCGCATTTGGCAGGTTGAGTGCCACATCATTGATAATCTCTTGTGGTGCTTCAAAACCAAATGGAGCAGGGTTGCCGATATTCAGCTTGATGATCTTATGTCCGGCTTCCTCCATCTCGTTGGCTGCTCGTAACACTGGTCCGCGAATGTCATAGCATACATGCTCGAGTTTAGACGATTTTTTGATTTCGCGAGATTTTTGGAAAGTGTTCGGCATTTTGATGTTCTCTGAAAGAGTGGAGGTCACTTTTGCATAACGATATAAATAGCTTTTAAATGTCTCAGTGGTGACTAGATCGAGATCGTGCTCATCTCGGAGTAATGCAACAATTTTTTCATGCGTAAATCCAAGCTGTTGATATTGTTTAATCACCGGCAATAGATTTTTAAAAATTACGCTTTTTTTTTGCGACATTATTTAATCCTGAGCAAATTTAGTACCAAGCCTAACACTAAAATTGCTCACAAAAAAGCATTTAATGCAGAAAATGCTTACTTTTATTTTGTTTATTTGCTTACTTTTTGCTTTTTTGGGGGATTATATGTCTTTTGTAAAATGTTAAACAAACACTAGAATTTTTAAAATGAATGACGTAAATATAGAATTATCCTATTTAAAATAGCAAGATAGAAAGGACCGTCATCATGGGAAAACTCAGTAAATCAGACAGAGAATGGCAAAGAGAGTTATCACCTGAAGAGTTCCGTATTACACGTCAAAAAGGGACGGAGCCAGCATTTACTGGCAAATACTGGAATACGAAACAAGATGGTACTTATGTATGCCGCTGTTGTGGTGAACCTTTATTTACTTCAGAAACCAAATATGACAGTGGCTGTGGCTGGCCAAGCTTCTATAAGGCGATCAGCGGTTCTGCAATTGAAGAGCATTTAGACACATCTCATGGTATGGTCAGAACAGAAATTGTTTGCCATCATTGTGATGCACATTTAGGGCATGTTTTCACTGATGGACCTCAGCCAACAGGCTTACGTTATTGTGTGAACTCAGCTTCATTAGAATTAAAAACACAAGAAAAAAATGATGAGGAAACTTATCCATGACCAGCATATATCAGTTTGAAGCTGAATTGTTAGATGGAAAAACCAAACAATTTGCAGACTATGAAGGAAAGGTACTGTTAATTGTGAATACCGCAAGTAAGTGCGGTTTCACACCGCAGTTCGCCGGCCTAGAAAAACTTTACGAGAAATATAAAGATCGTGGCCTGGAAGTTTTAGGCTTTCCCTGTAACCAGTTTGGCGGACAGGATCCGGGCAGTAATGAGCAAATTGGTGCATATTGCCAGAAGAACTATGGGGTGACATTTCCGATGTTCTCCAAGATCGATGTCAAAGGTCCTGAAGCACATGCAATTTTCCGTTATCTGACCAATAATTCTAAAGGGATTCTGGGTAATGGTATTAAATGGAACTTTACCAAGTTCCTGATTGGGCGTGATGGCAAGGTACTGAACCGTTTTGCGCCAACCACCAAGCCTGAAGACCTGGAAGCTGAGATCGAAAAAGCGCTGTAAGGCGCTTATTCAGGGCGGTTATTGGCCGCCTTTACTCTCTTCAAGCCATTGCCATGCTATCCAGAATCCTCGTTCAGAGCCTGCTATTTAGCGCATATATCGGGCTGTTTTTAGCTCCTGCTTATGCACAGGATGAAAAAACCCAGCAATTACTAAAAAGGCTGAAGCAGCCTGTTCCAGCTTATCAGCCGCCTACTGTCAAAGATGCTGTTCCGCCACATTTGCTGGCGAAGCAGGGCTATGAAGTCAGCTGGCTAAAAGCACCGTATCTGAGATTTAATGATGCAGAATTGCAACGTGCCAAGACAGTAATTGTGCAAATGACGGTCATCGCCAATACAGGGCGGATTACCGACGTTGAGATCATTCAGAGTTCTGGCTTGAGAGTTGTCGATGCTAAAGTTAAAGAAGCGGTGCTGGCTGCCAAGCTGGAGCCGATTAAGGGTGTAGACCACAATCTGGTGTATAGTCTGGAACATAAAATTGAAATAAAAAATCCACTATAAATATAGTGGATTTTTTGTTAAAAATTTTAGGTTAAAGAATGGCTTTTAAGCGCTCAATGACCTGTTCACATTGTGCCAGATCAGCAACCAGCGCTAGACGTACATGGTTTTCACCTGGATTGCCTTGCTCAGTATCACGAGACAGGTAGCGACCAGGAAGTACTTTGATATGCGCCTGTTGCATTAAGCGTTTGGCAAATTCTTCATCCTTGTCTACTTTCAACCAGTAGTAGAAACCCGCGTCCGGTTTTTTTAGTGGCAACAAGTGACCAAGCTCTTTCTGGAACAGATCAAACTTGGCACGGTACTGTACGCGGTTTTCTTCAACATGTGCTTCATCATCCCAGGCAGCAATTGAAGCCAGCTGATGTTGAACCGGCATCGCTGCACCGTGGTAAGTACGATATTGCAGATAAGGTTTAAGCAAAGCCGCATCCCCCGCAACAAAGCCTGAACGCATGCCTGGAAGATTCGAGCGTTTAGAGAGCGAATGGAATACTACGCAGTTTTTGTAGTCATCACGTCCAATTTCTGCACAGACCTCCAGTAAACCCACAGGGGCTTCATCAAACCATAACTCTGAGTAGCATTCATCTGAAGCAATTACAAAATCATATTTATCAGAAAGTGCAACTAGCTTTTTAAACTGTTCTTTGGACAGAATTGCACCTGTCGGGTTACCCGGTGTGCAGACAAATAGGAGTGCGGTTTTTTCCCAGACTTCAGCAGGGACTGTATCAAAATCACCAAGATAATTATTTTCCTCAGTGCAGTTGATAAAGTACGGTTTTGCACCTGCAAGTAGTGTTGCACCTTCATAAATCTGATAAAAAGGATTTGGCATCACCACATAAGGTGCATCTTCACGATTAATCAGTGCCTGTACAAAAGAGAAGATTGCTTCACGGGTACCCGATACTGGCAAGATATTGCTGTCTGCGCTAATGCTGTTCAGTTTAAAACGGCGAGTCAGCCAGTTGGCGATACTGGTACGCAGTTCAGGTAAACCTTTCGAGTTTGGATAAGTTGAAAGATGCTGAAAATTATCAATAATGGCCTGTTTCACGAACTCAGGAGCTGGATGCTTTGGTTCACCAATCGATAGGGGAATGAGTGGCATATTCGCAGGCTTAATATCCGCAAAAAGTTTATTCAACTTTTCAAATGGATAAGGATGCAATAAAGACAAGCTAGAGTTCATGAATAAGTTACCGCGTTTTAATGTGAGTGTTGACTGTTGACCTGATTAGAGGCTTCATCCAGCGCTGCTTTTAAAGCACAGGCAAATTCAGAAGATTCTTCAGGGTTCAACGGCATGCCATCTTTTTTGGTGACAAAGAAAATGTCTTCGGCACGTTCGCCAAGTGTGGCAATTTTAGCAGAATGGATATCCAGACCACGCATCATAAATAATCCGCCTACTTTGGCAAGTAGACCCGGTTGGTCGAGCGTGGCAATTTCCACCATATTCTGGTTCAAAACAGGGTTCAGGCTGATATCTACCGTATTTTCAATATCAAAATGACGGAGCTGACGTGGAATACGGCGCTGCATCAGGCCTGGGTATTTATCGGAATGACTTAAAGCATCTTTAAGTGCATCAATCACTTTCAGCTCGCGTTCCGGATCGGTAAGCAGCGTACCGAAACGGTCAAGCACGACATACGTGTCTAGGCTGAACGCCTTGGTTGCTGTGATAATTCTTGCATCCTGTACATCCAGGTCCATGCGGTCCAGAACGGCCACTGTGGTGGCAAACAGATTTGGTTTATCTTGTGTATAAATAAAGATCTGCACTGCATCTTGCGCATATTTACGATGCGGGCGCATCAGCACCAGCGGTTCAGAATTATCACCATGCTGTAAGATAGCACGGGTATGCCAGGCGATTTCATCTGGCGATTCTTTCAGGAAGTAGTCATCACCGAGTTCCTGCCAGATGGTTTCTACATCATACAAAGAGAAGTCCTGTACCAGCAGTTCGCTGGCAGCAAACTTGGTGTCTTCAATCAGCATCTGATAATCCACCGGACGACCCAGACCAGAACGGATTACATCACGCGCATGCGTATATAGCTGACGCATTAAAGACGCACGCCAGGTATTCCACAGTTTTGGATTGGTGGCATTAATGTCGGCAACAGTCAGGGTGTACAGATAGTCCAGGTGCTCCATATCACCCATTTTTTCTGCAAATTCACGGACCACATCCGGATCAGAAATATCTTTTTTCTGTGAAGTCACAGACATGATGAGGTGATTTTGAATCAGCCATGCAACCAGATTGCATTCACGTTCGGTAAAGCCATGCGTGCGGCAGAATGCAATCGCATCTGTGGCACCGAGTTCGCTGTGGTCACCACCACGACCTTTGGCAATGTCATGGAACAGGGCAGCCAGATAGACGATGTCACGACGGGCCAGACGCTGGAACACCGAACTGACTACCGGAAATTCCTTGGCGAATTCCGGTTCCTTAAAGCGGTTCAGGTTGCGTAATAGCAGTAGGGTATGCGCATCTACAGTATAGATATGGAACAGGTCATACTGCATCAGCCCCATAATCTGGCCAAAGGCCGGAATATAATTCCCTAATACGCCGTAGCGTTTCATTGCTACCAAGGTTTCATATAAACGATATGGTGAACGGATAATCGCCATGAACAGCGCTTGATGAACGGGATTATTGCGATAATCCTGATCAATCCGTTTTGCTGCGAGCGTTAAAAGACGCAAAGTACGGGCACGGATGCCTTCAATCTCTGGACGGTTTGCCAGAAGATAAAAGATTTCCAGAATTGCGCTTGGATTTTCCGAGAAAGTTTTATGGTGCTGTACCGCAAGTTTGCCATCAACCAGTTTAAAGTTCTGGTTAATTTCTTCGATATTACGCTCATAGTTTGGCAGGCGCGGGGTAATTACCGATTCATTGAAATAAGCCAACAGCATTTCATTCAGCGTCGATACCTGCTGTGCATTGCGGTAATAGCGCTTCATAAACTGTTCGATCGGATAGTTCTGCGGCTGGCCTTCTTCACGTACATAGCCGAACTTCGCGGCGATATCACGCTGATAGTCGAATAACAGGCGGTTTTCATCGCGTTTGGTAATGCGATGCAGATGATGACGGATTTCCCAGAGGAAGCTTTCGGCTTCTTCTAAAACGGCCAGTTCAAATTCTGAAATAAAACCAAGATGTACCAGATCATAAATACGGTTTACGCGGAAATGGCGTTTAGCAATCCAGCCGATCTGGTTAATATCCCGAATACCACCCGGAGCATTTTTAATGTCCGGTTCGAGATTACTTTCGGTATTGTTATGTTGAGCATAGCGTTTATGCTGCTCTTCCATTTTGGCATCAAAAAAGGTCTTGTCGGTCCAGGATTGAGACACGATACGACGTGGCCATTTGGCCAGGCTTTCATTACCGGTAATCAGACGGGACTCAATCAGGGTCGTGGCTACAGTCAGGTCACTGCTGGCCTGATTGACACATTCACTAATGGTGCGGACGCTAATACCTGGCTTGAAATTGCCAACATCCCATAAGGATGAAATAAAGGTCGAAATCAGCTGTTCCTGTTCAGACGTAATTTCATCTTCTGACAGGATCATGATATCAACATCAGAATAGGGCAGCATTTCGCGACGGCCGTAGCCACCGACAGCAAATAGACCCAGATCAGTCTGATCGAGTTCAGCATGCTTCCACAGGAACTGTAGCGCTTCATCAATCAGATTGGATCGGGTCAGAATAATGTCACGGATCGACTCACCATTTTCAAAACACTCCTGTAGCTGGTGCTCGACATCACTGCGCCATTCGTTAATGGCTTTAATATCATGGTTACTTTTGGTGTAATTCAGCAATGGCAGGGTATTGATCATGAACAGTCGTCCGTTTCGTTTTTCAGCTTAGTTTTGGTTGACACTGACTTGTTGAGCCACCTGTTGCGCAAGTTCACGTGCCTGATCTGTTGTTTCAGCACGTGCAGTTGCTACACCCATACGACGTCGTTTGAAGCCTTCAGGCTTGCCAAACAGGCGCAAGTCTGTATTGCCATCTGCTAAAGCAAGATCCAGACCAGAATAAGAAAGATTCTGATCATCTACACCAGCGTAAATCACAGCACTGGCTGCAACGCTATGACGAGTGGTATTTACCGGAAGACCCAGGATCGCACGCGCATGCAACTCAAATTCACTTTGGAACTGGGAAGCTAAAGTGACTAAGCCGGTGTCGTGTGGACGTGGTGACACTTCACTAAACCATACTTTGTCGCCTTTGACAAAGAGTTCTACCCCAAAAATACCGCAACCACCGAGCGCAACGGTTACTTTATTGGCAATTCGCTTGGCTTCTTCCAATGCAGCAGGTGTCATTGGCTGAGGTTGCCAGCTTTCAACATAGTCCCCAGAATCCTGACGGTGACCAATCGGGTCGCAATAAGAAGTTTCGATTTCACCTGTTTTCGGATTTTTGGCACGAACAGTGAGCAGGGTGATTTCAAAATCAAAATCAATCTGTGACTCAACAATGACGGTACCTTGATTTACACGACCACCCGTTTGCGCATATTCCCAGGCAGCATCAACTTCATCGAAGCTTTTGACACGAGACTGACCTTTGCCTGAAGAGGACATCACAGGCTTCACAAAGTTTGGATAACCAATATCATCACAAGCGGCACGGAAAGATTCTAAAGTATTGGCAAAACGGTAAGCAGATGTTGGCAACCCCAGTTCTTCAGCGGCCAGACGACGGATGCCTTCACGGTTCATGGTCAGATTCACTGCTTTCGCGGATGGAATTACTGTTACGATGTTCTGCTCTTCAATTTCAACCAGCACCTGGGTGGCAATCGCTTCAATTTCCGGAACAATCAGATTTGGTTTCACCTGATCAATCAGCTGTTTAAGTTCTGCTGGATCAGCCATATTCAGGGTATGCGACTGATGGGCAACTTGCATGGCAGGTGCATGGTCATAGCGGTCAGCAGCGTGAACCTCGACACCTAACCGTTGCAGGGAAATCACCACTTCCTTGCCCAGTTCACCTGAACCCAGTAATAAGACCTTGAAGGCAGAAGCCTGTAATGGGGTACCAATCGTCACGCTCATGTAAATCATCCATGCTTGATTTTATGGGCTTTTAGCATAGCAGAACTCTCTGCGGAGATAAGCCAAGTTTCATACAAAATTGTGATATTGACCAACAATTTTATTTATAAAGTTCGCAAAATTTAGATTAAGAAATCAGAAGGATACTTTCACTGCATCAATTTGAGGATCTGAATAATAAATATGATTTTGCGGATTCAGTTTTTCCATTTTTAGAAGCTGGTCCGGACTTGAATTTAGCCAAGGCAGGAGTTTCATTGTTTGATTGTGTTTCCAGGAGAAATAGGGAACGGCGAAGGGTAGAACAAAGTCAATCGTAAATATTGTAATGCTTCAGCCCATCGCTGATGGATAAAGATCTTTCCTTCAATAATCTGCTTTGGCTCAAACATGCCAGTTTTCTTATTATCATTAAAAAAAGGCTTATACTGGAACGTAGCATAAGCCTCTTATATTTATTGATTCATTTTTTAAAAATGAATCGGCAGGTAAGTATAAATCAGGCCATAGGTGAAGGCAGCCGTCAAAGTGGCCATCACAATGCGTTTAAACTTGAAATACAGCACTGTTAATACAATAAAACCGGCCAGCATCGCCACACTTTTATCGGGAGTTTCCAGCAAAGGCGGTAGTGTCGCCACGACCAACATTGAGCTAATTGCAGAAATTCCAATCGCACCTAAGGCAATTTTTAACCACAGCGCACCACGCTTTTGTGAACCTTGCTGCGATTTCTGAATCACAAAAAAAGGTCCGAAACGGGAAGCGAAATTGGCAATCCCGACCAGAATACCAACCAGAATAATTTCTAAATTCATAGTTCTTCTCCCATATGCTCAGGATCGGGACGTTTGAGTACATAGTGCTTGAACAGGCCTGCCAGAATACCGGAACTGATGCCGATAAAGATTGCAGCAGACAGGTCAATCATGTAGCAGGCAATAGCAGAAACAACAATCGTCACACTGACAACAAAAGTATGTTTCTTTTCAAAGGCTGCCAGCAGGAAGCTTAGGAATAGCGCAGGTAACAGGAAGTCTAAAGCGGCCTGTAAAAATTGCGGTAAGTTGCTGACCTGATCTGCAAATAAGCCACCGAGAAAAGAACCTGTTGCCCAGGACAGCCAGCTGAATAAACTCAACCCCAGCATCCACGATTCAGACCATTCCTGACGCCGTTGCGACAGTTTGATCATGCCAGAGGCAAATACCTCATCGGTGAGTCCCCAAGCCCAGACTGCGGTTTTTTTCAGATTAAGCCGATCCTGAATCAAATTCTGTAGCGCAGGGCCATAAAGTAGATGACGGATATCCAGAGCAATCACGGTTAATGCAGTCATCCAGATGGAAGTGCCACTCCCTAAGAGTGCAACAACCAGGAATTGACTGGCACCTGCATACATGGAGCAGGACAGGAATAATGCTTCCCATGCGGTAAAGCCAAACTGGGTCGCAGAAACCCCAAAGGCAAAAGAAACGGGCAAATAGGTAAAAATAATCGCCTGGCTGTCTTTGGCACCTTGCCAAAAACTGGCAGGTTTTACAGCGTGTTGATTCAGTTCGGACACAGCACACCTTGGAGGGAGAGTTGAACAAGGGGTCAAATGGTAATTGAGTATTGTACGTGAATTTAATAGCATAGTGCCGAATTGTTTAAGATGGCGAGCCTGATAATGTTCATGTTCAAGACACGTTATATACTGAGTGTTGCTTTAGTCAGCACAGCATTGTTATTACAGGCATGCGGAAATGAGGGTTCAGGCAATCAAGCACCGGAAATTAAGCCAGCCCCGAAACTGAGCAATGATGCGACCACTTATGCCCATGAAGCTTGGACATTTATGAATGAAGTAGATCCGCTGGTCTACAACAAGCAGATTGATCAAATTGAAAAACGCGTTCGTCAGCCTGCGCGCAAGTTGAGCACGGATTGGCGCATTAATGTGAAAATGACTGATTCCGTGACTGAAGGAAAATATGCATTATGTCGTAAGGCTTTAACCAGTCTGGAAATCTGGGCACGAACCACACTTGAAAATGGGAATAGTCTGGCACAGAAGCAAGCCGATTATGAACGTGACAAAAAACAGTGTGAAAGTGCAATTGCTCATCCACAACTGGGCAATACTGATCCGAAACAGGTGGGTGTTGCCAGCTGATCGATATTTTGTTTGTGTCAACTTAAGGCTGAGTCATATGCTCAGCCTTTTTGATTTTCTTGGTTTGGAATCAGTGAAGTGGAACGCCAGTCAATTGATGTAGTCGTTGCACATCCAGAATTTCAATCTGTCTAAAGGCAATTTTCAGGATATTTATTTTTTCCAGCTGTTGCAGTTCCTGATTAATAGTCTGGCGGGAACACATCAGCATTTGTGACAACTGTTCCTGCGACAACTGAATGGTACGGTTTTTAATGACCAGGTGATTGCCATAACCTTGCAAAATAAACAGTAAACGCTGCGCTAGGCGTTGTTGCATGGTTTGGGTCTGAATAGAAAATAATTCCAGAAACACATAACGTAATTTCTGGCTCATGAGCTGGGAGATGTGAAACCAGAATGCAGGTTGTTCAGCCACCAGCTTATAAATAAATTGCGCGGGAATATGCAAGAGCAGGGATTTCTTGCAGGCGATGGCGTGATGAGAACGCGGCTGCTCATCCACCAATGAGATTTCACCAAACCAGACAATGGGTTCTACAATTGCAGAAACTGCCTCTTTACCCTCAATATTGATAGAACCTAAACCAATTGCACCTTCTAATACAGCATAAATTCCATCAAACACATCACCTGAATAAAATACGGCCTGGTCTTTATCGACGGATAAGGTAACTGCATGTTTCAGCAGGACGTTCTGGAAATGAGAAGGTAATTTTGAGAACCAGGAATTTTTTTCTAATTCAACAAGATATTTTTCTTCCACTCGCTTTATTGCTCCAAGTTTTATGAGTTGTCGTCCAGCTGACAACTTGTCTTTTATTGTTGCGCTATAGTCAAATTCTATGGCCAGTCAAGGAAGAATAATATGACCAGAGTAGAACGACTATTAAGCCAGTATGCAGCTTATCATTTAGACCGTAAGAATGTCATGACACATTTTATTGGGGTCCCATTAATTGTTTTTTCTATTATTTGTCTTACTGCACGTGTATCACTGATGATGTCCGGCTTTGAGGTGACTCTTGCCTTGGGACTTCTCATTGTTTCAATTCTTTATTATTTAACTATTGATGTATTTTTTGCATTGATCATGGCCTTCATTTTTATGTTTGTCTATCCTTATGCCTATAATGTGGCACAGTGGGATACTGGAACCTGGCTGAGTACCAGCGTTGGAATTTTTGCCATTGGATGGGCATTCCAGTTTGTAGGTCATTTCTACGAAAAGAAAAAACCGGCATTTATGGATGATCTGATTGGCCTGGCGATCGGACCTTTATTTGTTCTTGCGGAATTAATTTTCCTGTTCGGCTTTCGCAAGGAACTAGAAGCAAAAATGTTACTTGAAGCACGTAAGCAACGCTTGCTAATGGAACAAGACACCTCATATGCGGAAATAGCAGCTGATTAATCCTTTTTAAAATACATAAAAAATGCCCCGAATTATCGGGGCATTTTTATCTTCAACTTATACGTTGAAGCGGAAGTGCAGAACATCGCCGTCCTGAACGATATAAGTTTTACCTTCCAGACGCCATTTACCTGCTTCTTTGGCGCCAGCTTCGCCGTTGTACTGTACGAAGTCATCGTAAGCAATACATTCAGCACGGATAAAGCCTTTTTCGAAGTCAGTGTGGATTACACCCGCAGCTTGAGGAGCAGTCGCACCCACTTTTACTGTCCAGGCACGAACTTCCTGTACGCCAGCAGTAAAGTAAGTTTGTAGACCAAGCAATGAATAACCTGCACGAATCACCACGTTCAGACCTGGTTCTTCCATGCCCATAGCTTCCAGGAATTCAGCACGGTCTTCATCTTCAAGTAATGAAATTTCTGCTTCGATCTGGTTACAAAGTGGAACCACGATTGCATTTTCAGCAGCAGCCAGTTCACGTACAGCATCTAAATGCGGGTTATTTTCAAAACCGTCTTCAGCCACGTTGGCGATATACATGGTTGGTTTAAGCGTTAACAGACCAAAACCACGTACCAGTTTACGTTCGTCATCATCTAAGGTTGCAGCACGAGCAGGTTTGCCTTCATCTAAAAGAGGAAGAATTTTATCTAGAACTGCTTTAGTCGCGATCGCTTCTTTATCGCCACCTTTTGCAGATTTCGCTAAACGAGCCACTGCTTTAGTCACAGTTTCAAGATCGGCTAGAGCAAGCTCAGTATTAATGGTTGCGATGTCATCAAGCGGATCAATTTTACCGTTGACGTGAATCACGTTTTCATCTTCGAAACAACGGACCACGTGAGCAATTGCATCAGTTTCACGGATGTTTGCCAGGAACTGGTTACCCAGACCTTCACCTTTAGATGCTCCAGCGACAAGGCCCGCGATGTCCACGAATTCCATAGTTGTCGGGATCACGCGTTGTGGTTTTACGATTTCAGCAAGTTTGTCCAGGCGTGGATCTGGCACAGGCACGATACCGGTGTTTGGTTCAATGGTACAGAATGGGAAGTTTTCCGCAGCAATTGCAGCTTTGGTTAATGCATTGAAAAGCGTAGATTTACCAACGTTAGGCAGGCCTACAATACCACAATTAAAACCCATGAAATAACTCACAAAGCGTTATATAAAAATTGCCAGTGATTTTACATGAAAGCCATGACAAAGTCAGGTCATGGCTGAGGGCTTTGTTGAAAACTTATGAAAAGAGAGGTTTTTAAATTTTGCGTTTGTCGAGCTGATTGGACAGGGTGTCACCAGCGGTCTGAATCAGCATTACCAGAATAACCAGTACTACAATCACGGCCAGCATGATCTGCATATCAAAACGCTGATAACCATAACGATATGCAATATCACCTAAACCACCGGCACCAATCGCACCAGCAATGGCTGATGAGTTGATCATGGTCACCAAGGTCACGGTAAAGCCAGCCACAATACCGGGAAGTGCTTCAGGTAACAGCACATGCCAGATAATCTGCTTGCGGTTACAGCCAATGGCTTGTGCAGCTTCGATCAGTCCCTGATCCACTTCACGTAAACTGACTTCAGCAATCCGCGCAAAGAAAGGGGTAGCTGCCAAGGTTAAAGGCACAACTGCGGCCCAGACCCCATAACTGGTGCCGACAATCCAGCGGGTAATTGGAATCAGTGCGACCATCAGAATCAGGAAAGGCACAGAACGGGTGATATTCACAATCCAGCCCAAAGCCTGATTAATTGGTTTGGATGGATAAATGCCATGCTCCGAGGTACTGACCAAAACCACTGCTATTGGTAATCCAATCAGAAAAGCAACGATGGCAGAGACACCCACCATGATTAAGGTATCGGTGATTCCCGTCAGTAATAAATCAATGAGTTGGTCGTGCATAGCCAATCACCTCAATTTGTGCAATGTATTGTTTGAGTTTTTGCTGGAGCAGGTTGGTATCCAGATTCAGGTCAGCCACCGCGACAATCAGGCTGCCGACCAGATGATTCTGGATACTGTCGATATGGCTCTGATAGAGGTGGACCGGATGATTAAACTGCTCAAAAATTACCTTTAAATTTGGTGAATGCTGAACACTGGAGGCATAGCGCAGTTTGACAATACTATGCGTGGTATCAGTAGTGACTTCCGGACTAATTGCGAATGGCAGTTCTAGCTGTTCCAGATTCAGCAGTTCCTGAGTAATCTGCTGCTGAGGATTGGAGAATACTGACCAGACTTCACCCGCTTCGACAATTTCACCTTTATCGATCACTACCACCTGATCGCAGATTTCACGGATCACCTGCATTTCATGCGTAATCAGCACAATGGTAATGCCAAGTTTCTGGTTGATTTCTTTCAGTAAAGATAGCACCACGGAGGTACTTTCTGGATCCAGTGCAGAAGTGGCTTCATCACAGAGTAAAATTTCCGGTTGATGCACTAGCGCGCGGGCAATACCGACACGCTGTTTTTGTCCACCAGAGAGCTGCGAAGGATAGTTCTGCGCTTTTTCGCTTAAGCCCACCAGTTGCAGTACTTCATTGACACGTGCATTGATGTCGGATTTTTTGTAATTCGCGACTTTTAAAGGTAGCGCCACATTTTCCCAGACGGTTTTGGCAGACATCAGGTTGAAGTGCTGGAAGATCATGCCAATTCGCTGACGTAACTGGATCAGTTCAGCATGGGTTAAGCCAGCCAGATCCTGCTGATGAATATGGATATGACCTTCGCTGATCTGTTCCAGACCATTCAAAGTACGTAGCAGCGAGGATTTTCCCGCGCCACTTTTACCGATAATTCCGAAAATCTTGCTTTCAGGAATATCCAGGTTAATGTTTTTCAGTGCATGAACTGATTTGCCTTGAACTTCATAATATTTATTCAGGTTGCGGATTTTGATATGCGGGACGGAAAACGCTACCTGAGAACCAAAACTCACCATAGTATTTTCCTTATTTCCAGCCTGGGAACCAGAGCTTCGCACCAAAGTCAGCATCAAGAGCTTCCTTTACGCGAGATGAATTCTGATAGATGTCGACAAATCTCTTCAGCTTGTCATTCTTGTCCTGATAGTCCTCACGTACTGCAAACAGAATTGCATAACGGTTGTCCTTATTAGAGTCAAATAACAGTGCTTTTTCCGGATCAGCTGTTTTTGCCAGACGTAGGTAGTGTGGATAGCCAAATGCTAAATCAACATCATCAATGGCTCGTGCAGTTTGTGGGCCTTCGACTTCAACGAATTGAAGGTTTTTAGGATTCGCTGCAATATCTTTCAGGCTGGATAAGTGGTTGTTTGGATCTTTTAAAGTTACCAGTTTGGCTTGTTGCAATAACAGTAGCGCACGACCTTGATTGACTGGATCATTTGGTACTACAACTTTTGCGCCGTCTTTAAGTTCATCTAGACTGTTAATTTTCTTGGAATACAGGCCAACGTGAGTCGCTGCACCTTTGGCAAATGCCTTGATTTTAAAATCAGTTTCTTTCTTGGCATTATCCAAAAATGGCTGATGCTGGAAGAAGTTGGCATCAATATCGCCATGATTCAGGGTGATATTCGGTGTATTCCAGTCAGAAAACTCGACCAGTTTGACATTCACACCTTGCTGTCTGGCTTCTTCTGCTGCGACCTGTAACGGCTTAGCAAAAGATGGGCTGATCCCAATCACCAGTTCATCCGAACCAGATTTCTTTTGCTGGCTCCACACCACCAGTCCGATAATGACGGCGGCAATAATCACCCCAATAACGGTGAATTTTGTTTTAACGGTTTGTGCCATGTTGCACCTCAAAATAAATTTATGCTGATTGTTTTTGCTTTAGGTTCGTGTTCGCTGTTGAGGCGGAGCTTTGACATCGGAATTGCTGCACTGGATGCGCACTAGGTAAGCGGTCTCCTTGCTGAAATAGCTTGTGTCTGAAACTGCCTTGTTCATATTCAGTTTTATAGCGTCCGCGCTGCTGTAATTCAGGAATCACTAATTGGATAAAATCCTGATGCGATTCAGGGGCCACTGTACGAGTCAGGTTAAAGCCATCTATACCGGTTTCATCGATCAGCTGAATCAGCTTTTCTGCCACCGTTGCGCCACTACCTACGATCAGTGGATAACGACCACCCAGCTCATGTTGAGCTTTTAGGTCATTAGGTGTGATCTGCAGCTCTTTGAATTTGTCATTAACCGTCGCAATACTATTGGTCTTCTTGTAAGGAATTGGTTCATCATCAGCAAATTTGGACAGGTCAATCCCGACCGAGCTGGAATAATGTGCAAGACCAGCTTCAGGACTAGCATAAGCACGGTATTCATCCAGCTTTTGCTGAGCCAGTTCATCTGTTTCTGCAGTGACCACGGTAATGCCGACAAAAATCTTGATTGCTTCAGGATCACGGCCTTGTTCAGTGGCCTGACGACGAATCTGATCGACCTGTTTCTTGATCTTGTCTGGATGTTCACCACCAATAAACATGCCTTCAGCATGCTGGGTAGCGAAAGCCATACCACGCGGTGATGCACCAGCCTGGAATAGTACCGGCGTACGCTGAACAGAAGGGGAAACCTGGAATACGCCCTGACTGCGATAAAAGTGGCCTTGGTGATTGATTTGATGCACCTTGGCTGGATCAGTAAAGATACGCTGCTGCTTATCTTTTAAGACAGCATCATCTTCCCAGGAACCTTCCCAGAACTTGTAGCACAGCTGTAAAAATTCTTCGGCCTGCTCATAGCGTAGATCATGGTCTTTCAGACCATTTTCACCGATCAGGCGCTGGGCACTGTCCAGATAACCAGTGACAATATTCCAGCCGATACGACCATGGGTCAGATGATCCAGACTGGCGAAGCGACGGGCGAACTGATAAGGCGATTCATAGCTGAGATTGACTGTAACGCCAAAACCAAGATGCTCGGTCACGGCTGCCATGGCAGACACGAGGGTGCTTGGATCATGACTCGGTAATTGAATCGATTCTCTTAGAGTCAGATCAATGCCATTCTGGTAGACGTCATAGACCCCGGTGATGTCGGCAATAAACAGACCATCAAACAATCCTTGTTCTAACATTTTTGCCAGATCGATCCAGTAGCTCAATTCATTAAAGCGATGCGATTCATCCCGTGGATGAGTCCACAGGCCATGATTGATATGACCTACGCAGTTCATATCAAAGGCATTGAGCAGGATTTCCTTCGCTTTTGAGCTGTTCATAATATTTGTCATTACAACGTCCCCCGGCGTGGAGGCAGAACACCATTCAGCAAATAATCGGCAATGAAATAATATTTCCAGCGAGAGGCATCATGCAGGGTATGTACCCGGGCATTGCGCCAATGCTGATCCAGATTGTGCTGACTCAGGCTAGAGCGGCTGCCGCCCAATTCCAGTAATTTTTCCGAAATATTTAAGGCTGCATCATTGGCATAGACCTTGGCTTCAGCCACCAGAATTGAGGCTTTGGCTGCCTGCTCATCGGTCACTGCTTCCAGTTGATCCAGTTCATCCAGATATTCAGCAGCTTCATCCAGCAGTAAAATCGCGGCATCTAATAACACAGATGACTTGCCTACTTCCTGCAGGGTGTAATGCTCAAAGCTGGCTTTTTCGACTTGTGCATCCACAACCGGACGAGCCTTATGTATGGCTGTCAGTGTATCGGCAAAAGCCGCTTCAGCAATCCCGACATCAATTGCCACCTGCATCAGTTGAGAATAGGCACCACGGTAACTTGGTTGATTCCCTAACAGACGCTCATCAAAAATCAGTAGTGGATCGACTTCGACATGTTGCAGTTTAAGGGTACCGCTAGAGGTGGTGCGTTGACCAAAACCATTCCAGTTATCAATCACTTCAACACCGTCAGCAGTCCGGTCGACAATAGTGAGCACCACATGCCCTTCAGGATGAATCGCTTTAATTGCCAGCCAGTGCGCGAAGCTGCTACCAGTTGAATAGAATTTTTCGCCATCGACAAAATAGCGACCATTTTCGATTGTAAGCGTGGTCGCCAGAGTTTTAGTATCTTTGGTATGACGTTCCGGACCGCCATTGGCCAGACGTTTACCCTTTAAAATTTCACTATAAAGAAACTTTTTTTGTTGTTCTGTACCCATGATCTGGATCATGTTGAGTAATGCGATCTGGTTCTGAGGGATTTGTCCGACACTCGAGTCAGCTTTATTCACAATACGGAATACATGTGCCAGGGTTTTATTGGAAACGAAGGCACCGCCGTACTGTTTTGGAATACGAATACCGCCCAGACCCCTTTGGCTGAACAGGTCAATTTCAGCAAGAGGGAGTACACGTTGCTGATCACGCTGATTTCGGCCTTCCAGAGCAAAGTCTGCAACATGGTAGGCAGCATTAATTGCATCGTGATCATTTTCAATAACATGAACTTTTTCAAAAGTTAAACGAGACATAATGACATCCTAAATCGATATCAAAACGTTACAGGCTAAGCTTTATGAGATTAAGTAATTGCTTTCGCAAAGCTTATGAAAAAACCTATTTAGGACAAAAATTGCTAGGTTTTTATCAATTTTGAATATAGTAAATAGTTAAAAAACAACAGGATTTAATTTGTTTTTCAATCTATAAGTATGGATTTTAAAAAGACATATCTGCTTTAAATATAAACAAGACAAAAAAATGTATAAAAATAAACATTGTGGAGTTGAATAAGTAACATCTTAATTTTGAATTAAAAGCACATTGTATTTCCAATGAAGGGTGTCTAAAGTATCCAACTGAAATAGATGGTTTTAATGCGACCGAATTTAATAATCAACATGGAGATTTTATGCGCACCTTATACCAGTTTCCTTTATCACATTTTTGTGAAAAAGCACGTTGGATGCTTGATCATAAAGAACTGGATTATGTCGCACAAAACCTCATGCCAGGTGCGCATCGTGCCTTTGCCCGTCTTAAAACGGGACAGAACCGTCTGCCAATTTTGCGTGACAAGGAACAATGGATTGCAGATTCAACCCAGATCGCCTTGTATCTGGATGAACATTATCCTGAGCATCGTTTATTACCAGTAGAAGCACGCTTACGCCAAAAAGTGCTGGAGATTGATGAAATGACTCAGGAACTGGGACGTCATATCCGTCGCTGGATGCTGGCCCAGGCTTTATCCCATGATCATGAATCGATGGAGATCCTGATCGGTGAAAAGGGGTATCTGCGTCAGTTCGAAAAATTTTCCAAGCCTTTGCTTAAAACTCTTCTCAGCAAAGGTTATGCACTTACTGAAGATACACTTGCTCAGTCCCGCGAATATATTAAAGAGACAGTTGAACAGCTGAACCAGACACTGATCGAGAATAAGGGAGCTTATTTTGCGGGATCGCGTTTTAGTCTGGCTGATATTGCAGTCTGTTCAATGTTGGCACCTTTGTTGGCAATTTCCGGTACGCCGTGGGAGCGTGAGAGTTTTGAATCAATGTCAGATGAATATCGGGATTATCAGACCTATCTCTCGGAATTGCCTTTAGGCCAATATATTAAAAACATCTATCGTCATGAACGTAATGCTCGTATTGATTGGCGCGGTGTATAAGTTAAATAGTGAAATAAAAAACGCGCTTAAAGCGCGTTTTTTTATTGGATACTTAGCCCCAAGGGTTTGTGAGATCAATATCACTCTGTTTATTAAAGCCACTGAGAAGTGAGCTAAAGTCAAACTTCGGTAATGAACTACCGCTCGAGATATTGGAAATTGTTTCTTTGATGGTCGGAATAATTTCAGTAATACTGATATTGTTATCAACTGAGCTACCACCTGAAATAAGATCACCTAATTCTGGAATAATGCTCGAACCTAAGTCGCCTAGACTTCCATCAAGTAAGCCTTCAAATGCATTTGAATCTAAACCATTGCCTAGGTCGCCTAAACCACCCAGTAAGCCACTCAGATCAGAGCTATCATTTGCACTTACGAGGCCACCAAGTAAATTGGTCAATTGTGAAAGGTCGAAGTTACCGCCATTATTGCTGAAGCCAGAAATAATATCGGTAATCGCACCTAGATCGAAGTCACCAAGACCACCAGAGCCACCAATTAGACCACCAACGAGTTGAGCGATCTGCGCGATATCAATGTCGCCATTGCCTTCAATTAAACCGCCAACCAAGCCTGCAATTGTGCCAATATCAACACCTTCAAGACCGCCAGAACCACCAATTAGACCGCCAACGAGTTGAGCGATCTGCGCGATATCAATATCGCCATTCCCGCCAATCAGATTGCCGACTAGTCCTGCAATTGCGCCAATATCAACACCTTCAAGACCGCCAGAACCACCAATTAGGCCACCGACGAGCTGAGCAATTTGCGCGATATCAATGTCACCGCCTTGCAGAAGGTTACCAGCCAGGTCAGCAATTTTACTGAGATCTAAATTACCTGAACTACCACCAATTAACCCACTGACTAATTTAATCACGGCATTTAAATCTAAATTTGATGTATTGTTACCCATTAAACTACCCAGCAGATTACTGATCGAACCCAGATCAAAACTGCCGCCGTTGGCTTGAGTGAGTTTGCTAATTAAAGTGTTAATATCGAGTTTTGTAGCATTCGAACCGGTAAATTGAGTAATTAAATCAGTCAGGGAGCTTGAACTTAAACTCTTACCTGAAAGTAAGCTATTTAAGAGGGAGTCTAGGGAAGGAGTAGCGGGAGTAGAACCCGTGATAGAACCAATAATGCCAGAAAGACTGCCACCTAACAAACCGCTAAGTAAACTCTTGTTTTGCGTCTCTGTCGTGAGCACCGGGCTGAGTTTACTTTTAATTGAACTAAAAATACTGAAAGCCATAACCGTTCCTTGCGTTTTTGTCTTGTTTTGATTATTTTGCGTTGTAAATAAAACGATTAATTTTTATTCAATTTCTATACAAGTGTAAATCTAAGTATGAATAATCACGTTTTGAAAATAGTATTATTTGCCTGAATAAAGCTTTAAACAGATTAATTTATGATAAATAATAATGGTTTATTAGATATTTGCGTTTATCTAAAATATATTTTATGCGATAAATGGCTATCGAAAGGACTTAAATTTCCTCTAGATCATCATCTGGTATTTTTTTGCAAATATCTGGTAATTTATGAAAAAAATATCAATATTATGCGTAAAATAATGATGTATTTTAACAAAGTGGCAAGAGATTAAAGATGGAATTAGATCGTTTTGATAAGCACATTCTTGAAATTTTGACCCATGAAGATGTCAATTTGAATGAACTCTCTGAACGGGTGAATCTTTCGGTCAGCTCGGTTCACCGCCGTATTAAACAGTTGATTGACCATAATATTATTAGTGGTCTAAAACGGGAAATTAATTATCAAAAGCTTGGTTTCAGTCTGCATGTACTTTTGCAGGTTTCCTTAAGCAAACATGATAGTGACACTTTTGCCAAATTTCTGGGTGAGCTGGAAAGTATTCCTGAAGTGATTAATGCCTTTCTGGTAACAGGACAATCGGCAGATTTTATTGTCGAAGTAGTCGCACGTGATATGGAAAACTATAGTGAGATCCTGCTTAACAAGATCGGCAAGATTGAACATGTGGTCGCACTGCATTCCAGCTTCGTGATCAAGGAATATAATGTTTTTAACTGCAGTGGCTTACTCAATAAAGTTTAATTGAAGGGAGAGCACTATCTAAATATTTGTCTCCGAATAACTAAGTAAATTGATTGAAATCACCTACAAAATGATTCCATAAGATAGATCAAAATAAAAAACGC
>NZ_DEZM01000125.1:0-5439 GCF_002364825.1 Acinetobacter sp. UBA3132
ATATCTGCCGGGAGAATATGCCGCGAGTATATGCCTGTCTGCTCCACAGTTAAACATTGAAGATTTAATGGAAATTAAATCAATTAAAACCTTAAAGCATGTCAAAAATATTAGTGAATATTTACAGCAACAATGTCCAAATTTTGCTGAACAGTTGCAGCAGGAAGCCGCATTTGTACTGTTGCTGGATGATCCATTACAGATCAATACCTCTAAAAAAATTCAGCAGTATTTAGGTACAGCTGGGATAGAACTGCATCACGGCCTGTATTGCCATTCTTATCTGGGCAGTACAGTAGAGATGAAAGCGTTGTTTGGGATATTTTTGTGCATGCAAATGAATGATGATGTCATTACATTGGCCTATACGGTGCAGCATCCTCAGACATTTTTTGTCTGTCAACCTGTCAATATGGTTGAGGAACTAGAACAGAATGCGGCCTGAAAAATTTTAAAAACCTGAAAAATAATAAAGAAATATAAGAGATTACAGTGAATACATTATTTTATACGATCTTGGGATATGTCTGGCAGTATGTGACCAATCCAAAAGTGATGATGGCATTGTCATTTTTCGTGGTGATTATTTCCATGAAAAACACTGTATCGGACCGTGTGTTCTGGATGCTGGTGGCGGTTTATAGCCTGATCCTGGTAGTCTGGGGGATTTATACACTGATCCAGCATTATCGGCATGGCAAAAAAGGAGAGGAACTTTCCGAGGCTATTGCCAGTACAACCGAAACTGAACAGAACAAACATAAGAATAAAGAAGAACTGCAGTTGATCCAGCAGCAGATGAAGGAGTCAATTCAACTGATCCGCAAGTCCAGACTTAGAGATCGTAAGGGGAATACGGCACTGTATGAACTGCCTTGGTATATGGTGATTGGCAATCCTGCTGCTGGAAAAAGCTCGGCCATTTACCATTCCGGTTTACGTTTTCCATTTGAAGAACATCATCAACAGATGGTGTCTTCCGGCTTAAGCGGGACCCGTAACTGTGACTGGTTTTTCTCAACCGAAGGAGTCTTACTAGATACGGCAGGGCGTTATTCGGTCTATGCTGAGGACCATTCCGAATGGCTCGGTTTTCTGAATATTCTCAAGAAAAATCGTTCAAAGGCGCCCGTGAATGGTCTGATTGTCATTGTCAGTATTGCCGAGCTGGTCAGCCAGAGTCCGGAAAAATCCATTAAATTAGCCAAAAATCTGCGTGCCCGTATTCAGGATCTAACTGAACGTCTGGAAGTCTTTGCTCCCGTGTATCTGGTCTTTTCCAAAATGGACCTGATTGCCGGATTTACCGAATTTTTTGACTGTTATGATGCGCAGGAATTTGATCAGGTTTGGGGCGCAACTTTACCGTATACGGCAAATTCCAGCGAGCAGGCGCTGGAGCTGTTTGAGAAGCATTACAATATTTTATACGATGGTCTGAAAAGTGTCAGTACAACGCATTTGAGCCGTCGGCATTCACAGCCGATTTCTCCAAGTGTAATGACTTTTCCACTGGAATTTAAGAGCCTAAAACCGGTTTTAAAAACCTTTATTTCTACACTGTTCCAGGAAAATCCATACCAGTTTAAACCTATTTTCCGTGGTTTTTACTTTACCAGTGCCTTGCAGGATGGCGTAATTGAAAGCCCAATGACGGAACAGATCGCGGATGATTTTCATTTGATCCACAGTGATGACAGTGACATTGGTCTGCCGAAACAGTCAGTTTCCCAGAACCACGGTTATTTCCTGAAAGGCCTGTTTTCCAATGTGATCCTGAAAGACAAGCATCTGGTACGTCAGCATATTAACCCGACAAAAAAACGTCAGCGTTTTATGGCCTTTACCTGTGCAATTCTTGGGTTATCGATTGTCCTCAGTTTATGGTTATGGTCATATCGCAATAACCAGCAGCTCATTGCTGAAGTTCAGGCCGACCTAAACAAAGTGGTGCAGATACAGGCACAAGCCAACCGTTCACTGAGCCATCAGCTGGATGCCTTAATGATTTTACAGGAACATTTGCAGCAACTGGATCAGTTTGATCAGGACCGTCCACTGAAATACAGCTTTGGTTTATATCAGGGTAACCAGATTCGAGAAAAACTGGAAACTGAATACCTTAAGGGTATTGAACAGCTAGTGCTTCAGCCTACCCAGCAGCAGATTGCACAGTATCTGCAACGTGTTAAGGCAAATGAAGCGGTGCTAAAAGAAAATTATATTCAGGTGAAAATGAATCATGTGGCGCAAGGCCGCCAGATTGCTTCTGAACCTTCAGACCAGAATCCTCAGGATGCTTATAATGCCTTAAAAACCTATCTGATGCTGAGCAATCGCCAGTATATGGATTCCAGTCATTTAAGTGATCAGCTGACACGTTTCTGGCGCACATGGCTGGAACAAAACCGCGGTGAAATACCGCGGGGTGAAATGCTCCAGAAAGCCGAGCAGATCCTGGGCTATGCCATTACATTGTCAGGACGAAACAGTTTCCCTCAGTTGAATTCTGATGCAGTATTGGTGGATCAGACCCGTCAGATATTGACAGCGATTACCACCGGTATTTCTGCACGTGACCGTGTCTATAATGAAATCAAGAGTCGTGCGGCCGTGCGTTTCCCCGCAATGACAGTCAAACAGATTCTGGGTGAAACCAACCAGAATGCCATGTTGGGAAGCTATGCTTTGCCGGGAATTTATACCTATCCGGCATGGAAAGGTTATGTACAGGAAGCCATCGAGCAGGCAGCGAGCAGCACAACCGATAGTCGGGACTGGGTGCTGAATACCACGCAATCTGATGATCTCAGCTTTAGTGGTAGTCCTGAGCAGATCCGTCGTCAACTGACTGAGCTCTATAAGAAAGAATATATTGCAGAATGGCGTAAATTCCTGAACGCGATTCATTATGCCAAAGCAGGCGATTTCAATCAGCAGATCAAGCAGATGGATCTCTTGGGCGAACCGGAACATTCTCCAATCCGTATCTTGATCCAACGTGTGGCCCAAGAGACCAGCTGGGATAATCCGATGGTTCAGGCAGAACTGGCGGTGCCGCAAAAAGGCTTTATTGCCTGGTTTAAACATAAAGTGCTGAATCGTGATGAAGCGAAGCAAGTGCAACAGGCCAATAGCCCGTTACAGCATGGTGTGATTGCACGTGAGTTCCAGATGTTCTATCAGATGGTACGTCAGCGCGATGATCTGCAAAATCAATCGCTTCTAGATGGTTACATGCAGTCAATGGCAAAAATCCGCAGCCAGTTCAATGATCTAAAAAGCTCAGGTGATATTGGTCCTGCCAGTATGGCTCTGGTCAAACAGACAATTCATGAACAGAACTCCATTTTTAACACTAGCCAAAAATTTGTGGCAGAGAAAATGGCGGCAGGGACGACAGAGCTGGATCAGCAACTGTTACAAAAACTTTTGGTTGCACCATTAATCCAATCCTTTGAGGGGCTGCTGGTTCCTGCACAGGCTGAAATAAACAAGCTCTGGACCATGCAATCTTATCAGCCATTTAGCCAGAATCTGGCTCAGAAATATCCGTTTAGCAGTCAGGCAACCTTACAGGCCACTTCCAATGAAATTAACCAGATTTTTGGTGAAAGTGGCAGTATTGCACGCTTTGTGAAAGAACATCTGGATCCACTGGTGATCCGACGTGGCTATACTTTGACCTCCAAAACCTGGCAGGATCTGGGAATCAGTCTGAACCCGGCTTTTGTCGCAAATTTCCAGACTTATGTCGCACCTGCTCATGGGGTTGCCACAGGTGAACTGACTCAGGGGCAGGGTACAGCACCTGCTGTAAACCAGTCCAATTTCCAGTTCTATCCATTGGAAAATCCTCAGCTTTTAGCTTATACCTTTGATATCGATGGGCAACGCATGCTGTTTGAAAATGGCATACAGCAATGGGTGAACTTTGTCTGGCCAAATCCGGGTGCGATTCCAGGCACACGCATTACGCTAGTGGATCTGGAAGGGAAAACGCATACCATTTTTGATGAACCAGGCGAATATGGCATTAACCGCCTGATTGAAAGTGCACAACGTACCCAGAAAGGCAGCAACTTTGAGATGGTCTGGAAGAGCAAGGAAAATCCGGAACTTTGGGTAAAAGTGAACTTCCGTCTGGTCAGTGGACAGAATGCCAGTTCTATCGGCGGACAGCCAAACCATGCCAACCTGCAACTGGTGGATCAGGTCGTTTCCAATAAATCGGTACGTGTCGTGGCTGCGCAAAGTGTTCCTGTATCGGCACAGCAGAGTCTGGCTCAAACCAATCCGGCCACAGCATTGGCCAACACAGGAGTAGCTGCACCATGATGAAAATTCAATTGCAACTCCCGAAGCGGTGGAGGGATACGGATGTATGAGTTAAAAACCACACCATTTTATTATGGTAAATGTCCAGCACGTGGCGATTTTCTCAAGTCGCGTGGACAATCTAAGCTTATTCAATTGATTGATCAGTGGATTACGGAAGCATTAGAGGTTGCCATGCAGAAGGCAAATTTCAAGCAGACCTATGCGCAATTACCAGCGCTGGATTTCTTTATTGCCAATTCACAAGAAAAACTATTTTTGCTGGCCAATTTAATTGCCAGTGAAGACAGTTCAGGGCGGCAGTTTCCAATGATGCTCAGTCATCTGATTGAGCATGAACAGCCATTTGAAAATATCATGTATTCGCCATTACGCTATAAATCGGCTCTGGTTGAGCTTTATCAATGCAACCGGGTGATGCGTTCCATCAGTGATACTGATATTTTGCTAAATAAACTCAGCAAGCTGAGCAACAAGGTTATGGTGCACAGCCATGAAGAAGTGCAGGAATTTTATCAACATCATACGATTCATTCATTTGCAAAGCTGATGAATCTGAGTGCCTATCAGCTGGCACAGAGCTTGATTGGATTGGGATTATTGCTGCAACCGATTGTTCAGCAAGGTACTAGCCGCCTGAATAAAGTGCTGATTTTACCTATTCATAATATGATTTATTGCTATGAAATTGCAGCATTTTGGGTCAGCCTGATCAGCCAGTTTGTACAACATCATCATACAGAACTGTTGATTGGTATATTACATAAAGAACAGCCTATTTTATTATTTGGTTTTAAAGGTGCAGATATACAGGCTTTAAGTGATATTTTTACCGAAAACTTAGATAGTCAACACTGGGTATCCTTGATCCATGCAGCCTGGATTGACCCGTATCTAGAAAATAATGCAGGTTTGGCAGCCTTGGAACAGTCCTTAAGTGAGCGTCAGATGAGTCTGGCTCAAGGCATCAAGTTATTTAAACAAACATTTGTAGAAGCATAAAATGAAAATAAAAAACAAATACTTAAAATTAAAAAAAATATATAAAATCAATCTCTTAATCTCTTTTTTTTTGAGTTTTTCAGTGTGTGCGCAACCGAT
>NZ_DEZM01000125.1:5559-6337 GCF_002364825.1 Acinetobacter sp. UBA3132
ATTATTGAAGGTGCTGTACCCACTGAGATGACCAAACAGGAAATACTGAGTAAATTATATACAACTTATGGGCAGAAAAATGTGGTGGACCGCATCCAGATCCGTCAGGTCACCGCACCAGCAGACTGGTCAAATACAGTCAGTACAGTAATTCATGAAGATCTGAAAAAGGTCAAAAACGGTAAATTAACAGTAAAAGGTACTGATATTCAGCTCACAGGTAAAGTATCAAATCCTCATGAAATTCAGGAAATTACAGCAAAATTTCAGGGATTAACACCAGCAAGTTACCGCTTAAATACCCAGCTTTCAGTCAATCAGGCTGAACAGCAGATCATTGATGCAGCATTAAAGAATCGAATTATTGAGTTTGAATCTGGTAGTGCGGTATTAGCATTTTCAGGTGCACAGATCCTGGATGAAATGGTCATTGCTTTAAACAAGGTGGGTGCTAAAAAAATACGGATTATTGGACATACGGATAGTTCAGGCAATGCTCATCAAAATCTGCAATTGAGTCAGCAACGTGCAGAAGCAGTAAAGACTTATTTAATCAAAAAAAATATTCCAGCACATTTGCTCAGTACTGATGGTCTAGGTGCAAGTAAACCTGTAGCGGAAAATACCACAGCTGAAGGTCGAAAGAAAAACCGTCGGATTGAGTTTGAAGTACTTTAAAAATATAAGTTGCTTGAGCAACAACATAGATAATCGTATTATTAATTTGTTATTCCTAAGTAGAAATGTCCTACCTTAAAACCAAATAGAAATGTCCTAT
>NZ_DEZM01000172.1:0-6132 GCF_002364825.1 Acinetobacter sp. UBA3132
GATAATGACTGAAGAAAAAAAAGAAAGTGAAATTTAATCCTTAATTAGATTCTATTCAATGTACTGTATTTAGCATCTATCTTCACATTCTGTTCACCTTAACTCACCTAAAGTATAAAAATAAACTGTGGAGATGGACAGTAAACATGAATCAAGTCAAAACGTTAATGGCAATTGCCTTATCCTTACCCGTACTTTTCCTGTCAGGATGTAAAAGTGTTCCTCGTTATTCATCTGATTATGCAAATGCCAGAGCGAGTATTCAAGGAATACCCTTAGATGATGCAAAAGCACTAGAAATCGGTACCCGCTTCACTTCGGCATTTAATACCTTGGGCACACCTAAATTCGTTGAAAATGCTGGAGCACTGTATTCAGATCAACTTTTTATTAACGACACTCTGTCGCAATTTTCATCGCGTAAAAAACTGCTTGAACATTTCCAAGGTATGAACCAGCGGGTGAGTAATGTAACTGTCAGATTATTAAATACTTCATATTATCAAGACTCAGCCTATGTACACTGGCATATGGTTTATGATTTTAAAATGTTCGGGAAGACACGAACAATGGATTCATTTGGAATCAGTGAAATAAAGGTCAACCCAAACAATCAGATTATTTTTCAACAAGACTTCTGGGATCCGGCCAATGGTTTGTATCGTTCTTTACCTTATGTAGGAGGAACCTATTCATGGGTACTGCCTTTCAAAAAGTAGCCATAACCACTGTACTGATGATTGGGAATTTTAGTTCGTGGGCGCATGCACAAACCTTAAATAAATGTGGTAATGGCCCACTCATGGTGGGGCAAAAACAGGTCGGTGTGGCCAGTTACTTTGCGCAAAACTGTAATCAGCCTTGGCAAGGCCAAAACATGCAGATGGAGTTTTCCTACACACAGAATATTCCAGAATGGGCATTCAAACGTGCAGCCAGACATCTACTCCAACGTAATATCAAAGATCAAAAGATTCAGGCTGTTTTCAATCCAATCACCGATCTGTATCGTCCGGTCAGATCCGGTGACCTGTACCGTCTGAAATACAATCATGCCACGCAATCTCTAAGCTTATCCCTCAACCAGCAAAATCTGGGCCAACTGCAGCACCCACTGGCCCAGCAATATTTTAATATATGGCTAGGTCCTCAGCCATTTAGTGTTAAATTAAAACAGCAATTAATAAAGTAGTCTCTACAGTTATGTCTAAACATTTTATTTTGATGGTTGAAGATCATTACGAACTGGCATCTACCTTATGCGAGTTTCTAGAAGAGCATGGTTTTGTGGTCGATCATGCTCGAAACCTAAATGCTGCGCGTCAATTACTCAAACAGCAACGCTATCATATTTTACTTTTAGATATTAACTTACCTGATGGTTCGGGTTATGAACTATGTGAATGGCTACGAAATAAAGAAGCAATGGACCTCCCTGTGCTGATGCTCACCGCACGCGATACGTTGAATGACAAACTTAAAGGTTTCAATTCAGGCACGGATGATTATCTAGTCAAGCCATTTGACTTTAATGAGCTGGTAGTTCGAGTCAAAGCTTTGATCAAGCGCTCACTGGGTGAAGTCTCGTCTGGCCGTCTTCAAATTCATGATCTGATTCTGGACCCTGCAACACAGCAACTGACTCGTGCAGGACAACCCATTGAACTGCCTCCCATTCAGTTCAAACTGCTCAAACTACTGATGCGTCATTCGCCTAAAGTTCTAACTAAACAGGAAATTATGATAGAGCTTTGGGGGGATGAAGAGCCTGAAAGCGATGCCCTACGTAGTCATATTTATAATCTGCGTAAAATGGTCGATAAGCCTTTTGAGCAAAAGCTAATTCATACCATATCAGGTGTAGGGTTAAAGATCACTTTAGAAGCTTAAGCTCTAGAAGCCCAACCTTAATTTAAATACACGACGACAATCAGTCCAGTCGTCATCGCCAGATCAACATCCTGATGGGTATTGAGATAATACTGCCGATCAAACAATTCCACTCGCCAACCAAGCTGCTTGCACAACTTCTGTACCAATTGCAGTCCAATGCCATGACCTTTGATCTCTAATTGCAATTGCTGCCCCGACAGTTCTTGCACCTTGGAGTTATTCGGTAAAGGAATGCCGACACCATTATCTGCAATCAATACTGTATTTTTTTGCAAAATGACATCAATTTCTGTGCCTTGTGAATAATTCAGTGCATTCCGCAAAATATTCCCAAATACCATTTTTGTCATCGACGGATAAAGTTTACGTCGCTGTTCGTCTAAATCTTTTTGAAAATTTATCCGCATGCCTTTGTTATCGCTAACACTATCTAGATCCTGAACTAAATTTTCCAGACATTCAGAAAGCATAGTCGGTTCAGTAGTTAAAGTATCGGTGGTGTTGCGTGCGATAGCCAGTAGTGTGTCCACTAATAGTTGCATGTCTTCAATGGTGTTATTCAAGCGAGTAAATGATTTGTTGTCGCCATAGCGTGCCTGACACAGTTGCACATTGCCTTTTAGAATGGTCAGTGGCGTGCGCAGTTCATGGCTGACATCCCCGGTAAATTCACGCTCACGCTGAATAAACTCGCTTAATACCTGATGATATTTTTCTAACGCCTGCTTCAGATATTCTGCTTCTAGATTGGAATCGGTACGTATGTCCTGAAACGGCGAAGCCTGATTTTTATAGTCTTCCCAATCAATATGTTCCAGTGCGTTGGCAAGCCTGGTAATGGGAGAAAAATAGCGCCGAGCACGACGATTCCACCACCATAACATACTATAAAGTACAAACAAGCTGACCATCAGTGGTGCCAGACCAAACAACCAGACCAGTTTATTGACATTGCTTTCGCCAAAAACCAAAAGCACATGCTGCCCGTCTTTTTCACCATAAACGGTCATGCGTTCCTTGCCATCGACAAAATGCCGATTCACCCCTTGCTCAAGCTGCATAGTCTTAAATTGGGGCGGTGGCACAGTGTTCCAGCGGTAACCATACAGATTTTTGGTGTCGGGCAATTCTGCGGCAGGATTACGTTCTAATCGTTGCCAGTAGTGTGACATTTCCTGTTCTAGCGCTGTTCTGAGCAAAGACCCTTTAATCACCCAAGCACTGAAGCCAATCCCAATCACCACGGACAGGGCAATGAATCCGATTTGCAGCCAGTAGTATCGGTTAAACACCTCACCCAGAGGATGATCACGTTTATCCCTAAACAGCTTTAACATTGATGCATTCCCCGCTGGCCCATCCCATTGTTCAGTTATACGGCTTTCTTCTTCAACAGAAAGTGTCCAATCACCCACTCGCGTCCATGGTCATAACCAAATAGCTCGGCACAGGCCATAAAGAAAATCCGCCAGCGCTGCCACCAGATTGCGGCATCCGCGCCATAAGTTTGTTCAAATAAGGGCTTTAGCTCGGCCTGTTTAGCATCCATATTTTCTAGCCAAGCATTTGCGGTACGTTCATACTGCGTGCCCGCCCATTGCCAGTGCTGTTCTAGCTGTAAATGCTGCTGAAAATGTAGGAAAGTTGAGGCTGCTGGCATCAAACCACCACTAAAGAAATATTGCGACATCCAGTCAAACTCATTTTTGACTTCAAACGGATAATGCAAGAAACGATGACAGAAAATATGACACCACAATAAGCCATCTGGTTTGAGCCAAATACTAATATTTTCAAACAATTTTTGATAGTTGCGTACATGCTCAAACATCTCCACCGAAACCACACGGTCAAAAGAGGCAGGTTCAAGTTGCAACACATTGACATCACAAGTGATCACCGTCAGGTTATCCAGTTTTTTTAAATGGGCTTGTTCCTGAATATACTCGCGCTGCGTTGAAGAATTTGACACGACTGTAATACGGGCCGTTGGATAATGCTCGGCCATATATAGACTTAAAGAACCCCAACCGCAGCCAATTTCCAAAATATCCTGCCCGTCTTTCAGTTGTGCTCGCTGGCAGTAGCAAGCAAGAGCTGCATCTTCGGCTTGGTCTAGCGTCGTATCGGCATGTTCAAATAGACTCGCACTATATTTCAGACGCTTACCGAGTACTGCCTGAAAAAATGCGGTCGGCAGTTCATAATGCTGCTCATTGGCTTTGTCTGTCTCAATGGCAATTTCGCTGTTTTTCAGCATGGTCAGCACATCCATATAGCGCTGCGCTGCCAATGCGGGGTTAAACCGACCTTCTTGTGCCAAACGTTTTTTGCTTAAAGTACGAATGCCTGCACGAATCACTGGGTCTGGCACCTTACCATTTTCGATCAGTTCTAAGGTTTTTTGAATCATAAAGTCCATGTATTTACCTACTCTTTGGGTGGCCACGGAATAAACATTGAAGTTCGTCGTTGATAGTCTTTATAGTTGTCACCGCGATGTGCCAGCGCCTGTTTTTCACTAAAAGGAATACCTGTAAAGTAGTACAGAAATAGCCACATCAACAGTGGATACAGCCATAAATCATAGATGCCTGCCGCCAGGCCTAGGACTGGATAGACAAACCAGTGCAGCCATTCAAAAAAGTAGTTCGGATGGCGTGAATATTTCCACAGCCCTCGATCCATAGTTTTACCCGTATTGTGGGGATTGAGCTTAAAACGGAAAAGTTGCTGGTCAGCAACACTTTCCCCAATCAGTGCCAGCAACATGATTATGCCCGCCACAAGTACTGTAAGTGAGGTCCAGTCATTCCACTGCTGGGCTGGAATGTTCAGTAACTCCAGCATCGGGTAGGAAAACAATACCACAAGGCCGGCCTGAAACATGAAAAAGGCCAGAAAACCAAGATGCTGGTAATCACCCATTGCCCGGCGCATATTCGCATAACGGGTATCTTCTTGGGTTTCATTGGCATAACGACGTAACAGATGCCAAGTCAGGCGTAAAAACCAGATGCCACTCGCGATTCCCAAGAACATGCGCACCAGCAGCGGTGCAGTTTCCATTACCCAAGCCGCAATGATGACATTAAGCGCAATATTAAAACTCCAAGCCACATCGACTAGGCCTGCTCTTCGGTTATAGGTCACCAGTAGCCAGCTACAGAACATAATAAAAACATTCAGCACCAGTAAACTCAGTAGCATGTCAGTCCTCCTATTTTATCTTGGATTAGTAGGCACTGGCTTCAAACAACAGATGCACATCACTGATCACACCTTCCCTGAAACCGCCTTCGCAATAACACAGATAAAAATCCCACATGCGGATAAAGCGCTCATCAAAACCAAGTTGTAGTACCTGATCACGCTGCTCCAGAAAACGCTGACGCCAGCAGTTCAGGGTTTGGGCATAGCTCTGGCCAATATCTTCCAGATGCTTGAGACGCAGTTTCTGTTCGGAAGCGGCTTGGGTCATGACACTGATGCAGGGGATAAAACTACCCGGGAAGATATAGCGCTTGATATAGTCCACAGTATTCAGGGCTTTGGCATAGCGTGCATCTTCAATGGTGATGGCCTGGATCAGGGCCAGACCATTCGGTTTCAGCAGCTCACGGCATTTATGAAAATAGGTCGGCAAATACTGCTCACCTACCGCCTCGATCATTTCAATCGACACCAGTTTGTCGTATTTGCCTTCCAGTAGGCGGTAGTCTTTTAGTTGCACATCAACTCGATGTGACAGTCCGGCTGCAGCGATCCGGGCCACGGCTTCATCATACTGTGCCTTGGAAATGGTGATGGTGGTGACCTTGCAGCCATAATGCTGAGCCGCATAAATAGCAAAACCTCCCCAGCCACTGCCAATTTCAACTAAATGATCCATCGGTTGTAACTGCAGTTTCTGACAGATCAGCTCTTTTTTATAATCCGAAGCCTGTTCCAGGCTCATGCCCGGCTCTTTAAACACTGCACTGGAATACATCATGTTGGAATCTAAGAACAATTTAAAAAAATCATTGCTCAAGTCATAATGCTCAGCAATATTCTGACGACTACCATCAATCGAATTCTTGCGGGATTTATACCAAGCTTTGAGTACCAACTGGCTAGCTTTTGCCACCACATTTTGATTCATCCGATCAAGCACATCACGATTACGCGCTAGAATACGAATTACATTGACCAGATCTTCACTGCTCCAGTAACCACGAATAAAGCCTTCTGCTGCTC
>NZ_DEZM01000033.1:0-5750 GCF_002364825.1 Acinetobacter sp. UBA3132
TTTAAGTTCATGAACTTAAAAATCTTAAATTTCTATAAAAATTATTTAAGTATTTGATTTATATCTAATTATTTATTGTTGAATTGATGAACTAGATTTTAGGTAAACATAAGTTAAATAGGATGTTATGCAGATAGCCTATCTCTATATATGTTGTTCATAAAAATTAATTTTGAAATTTTCCAGTAGAAATTAAAGCTAAAAATGAAATTGCGAAAAAATAAAGCTAATAATGAAATAAAACTCACTTAGGAAAAAATCATTACTAGTTTTATCAAATAAAATCTTCGATCTATCAAAAATTTTCATCGATTTTTATACATTAGCGACCAAAGCTTTTCGTTTGTATTCAATCGCAAAATCTTCACCTTCCTTGCGAATTGCATCTTGGTATTCAAGCTTTTTAAAAGAATTTCTACTGTAAATCTGAGAAATCCATTCTGGTGTTACTTATATCTACTAATCTCAAAACCGCAATATTACTATCTCTGATCCCGCCAAACTGCCAAGGAATACCTAAGTCAACACTTCCCTCCCTCAATAAATGTCAGCCTGTTACCGATATGACCAGTCTGTTCGGGTTTATTCTATATCATTGAATGAAAAATAAATCCCACGTCTCTGGGGGCATCTCTCAATAATAGTAGCTACTACGGTTGTAAATTATTCTAGAATGGATTATTTGTACTTTTTCTTTTTGTCATGTCTATATACAGGCTTGATTGAATGAGTGCTCATTACCTTTGATAGATTCTGCTCAATAGATTCTCGCAATCCATCTAAGTATTCAATTTCATTGGATAACTTTAAATAGTTAGCAATTTGGTCACTGAAATACTCTATAATTTCTTTGGCATTTCTAATGCGAAATTCAGGACTTTCAGCCAATTTCAACAGCTCTGCCTTAGTTGGGAATTGCTTACTGCCATTTATTTTAAGGGCAAGCTGATCATCAATATTTTTATAAATGAGTGTATGTGTGATATCAAAAGGTGGTGATACAAAGATCTCACTCATATCTGGCGTATATTGCAGAGCAAAGTTTTTAAGGTGAGCGTCACCGTTCCCGATCAGGCAATTAAAAACAATGTACTTATACATTTTTACGACTTCTGCTTCACTTCGGGTGTATAGATAGGTGGCTTTCAGCAAGTTTTCGTAGCTCCCCTTGTACTTCTCGTTTGGGTCATTAGATCTTTTGAGAAGAGTCGTAAAATCCTCGTAGCCTAACTTGGTTCCATCAGCAGCTTTATCAAAACGCTCAATAATGTAGGTTTCTAAATTGGCTGATAGATATGTTTTTGGTGGTTGCAAACCACAATGACGAGCAGCTTCCATACAGACAAATTCATTTACCGTAAGCAAATCAAAGTCTGCATCATAAGACTTAACAATCAGGTCTTTTTGTTGAACAGTGCGCTCCGTTATACTAGTCACATTGGGAATGCTAACTTTGGGCTGAACTCCAGCTAAAGAGTTTCGTAAATAGTATTTTTCTAATAATTGTGGAAAAAGTGGAACTTGGCTATTGTAGTTAAGAATTTCATCGAGGCTAACTATTTCTACTTCTGGTAATTGCAATTCACTTTTATAGGACAACATGCCAATACCATTAGCTTCTTGCAGAGCTAATAAATACATTTCATTTACATTGGCATATCGAGCAAGTTTACTGGCAATAAAATGGCGATTATGCCCCTCTGGTAAATTTTGGGAAAAAATAGGATGTAATGCCCCATGTGAATATCCCTGCATATCCGGTAAAGTCATTGTAAGAGATACAAATCTTTGTTCTTGTACTGGTTGATAGTAATAATGACCACTATGCGTCAACAAGCCTTGTTTGAAATTATCTGTAAATATTTCAATAGACTTGATTTCTGTGGGTAATTGAAAGTTGTCCATCAATCTTCTTCACTAAATAGAGTGTCGATGTCATTCCAATTTGGCAGATTTCGTTTTTTGGGCGTGACTTCAAACTGCAATCCAACCGCATCTATTAGACGTTCAAAAATATCAAATGAGCCTGTGAAACGACCATTTTCTATTTCAGAAATGGTAGATTTATTGACTCCAGATTTTTTTGCCATCATTTGTTGTGTGTAGTCTAATTTCCGCCTTGCTTCACGTATTTTTACTCCAATCTCTGCACGACTAGCCATAAAACCACCCCCATCTGTTCGTCATTTAGCGAAATATTGCTAACCAGTATATATAAGTTTGCTATATGGCGAATATCTTACTATATTTATTTTATATTTGCTATATGGCGAATATTAGGGTTTATGTTGTCTATATTTCGCTATATAGCGAATAATTAACTAATAAACGTTTTCTGAATTACACGGTATATCTAAAAAGATGGATGTTTATATTTTATTCAATATTGTTAGACCTAATATCAATTGGTTTTAATCACTCCTAAAAATAAAATGACCGCATTAAATAATGCGGTCGAATTCCAACATTTACTGACTACTTTTAAGCAATCATTTCCGCATATTTTTCTTTGAACATTTTATGGCGTTGAATGAGATGCTCAGACAAATATTGAGCATCCTGATCAATGCCAAGGAAACGCCCCGATCCCCAGGTATATAACCATGGCAAGCCAATAAAGCTGACATCTGGGTCAACTGTGATCCCACGATCATGTTTTGGATAGCCACTGTTTTCAAATATGTCCAGATCAATCCAGGAGTAATCAGGTCTAAAGCCGATACACCAGATGATTGCGGTAATATTTTCTTCAGCTAAGTTAATTTCTGTCCGCTCTATTTCTGGCTTCCAAACTGGCGTATACACACTGGCCGGCTCAGCTGTTTCAATCGAATTTTGCTCAATAAAGGCATCAATTGATGCATTAATACGGTTGTAGGTAGTATCAGCATTATCCAGGTGTTGTACAAGATTTGGCTGGAATTTAAGTGCACCGTTCTCAAAGTCAGAAAAACGTCCGAACAATTGCATGCCTTCGAGTGCAAATTTACGCAGGTCGATATCCCGCCCACCGTCACGACCAGTCACATAATGGTTGGTACTATTACGCACCTCTTCACTATAGCGATGGTCTTTGACAGTGGTTTCGTAATAACCCATCTCAAACAGCCATTTCACCACATCCTTGCCACGATAGAAACGTGCGCAACGTGGCGCATCACCAATAGACAGATAGACTTTTTTTCCAGCCAGATGAAGGTCTTCTGCAATCTGCGCACCCGACTGCCCCGAACCCACGACCAATACATTCCCTTCAGGCAGTTGCTCTGGATTAAAATATTGCTCTGAATGAATCGTATAGACATGTTCTGGCAACTCAGAACTAAGTTTTGGGTAAATTGGAGTGTGATAGCCACCCGCTGCAATTACGACCTGATTCGCTGTCGTTTTACCTATGCTGGTCTGAATATGAAAATGCTGTTCTGCAATCTTACTAATCTGTTCAACAGTGACATTTAAAATTGCAGGTGGACTCAGGTTTTCTATAAAGCCATCCAGATATTCGACAATTTCTTCCCGCTTCATAAATCCATCTGGATCATGGCCATGATAAGGATGGTCAGGCAATAAACACTGCCAGTTTGGCGTGACCAAAGTAAAATTGTCCCAGCGTTTTTTACGCCAGCTATGGGTCAGACAATCTTCTTTTTCCAAGACCACATGATCGATTTTCGCCTGTTTGAGATAATGGCTGACTGAGAGTCCGGCCTGACCACCACCGACAATGACGACATCATAATGTGACTTTAATGTGATGGGTTGCAACATAGTGATTTCCTCTAGTCGATGTTATAGATATCTGTGATCTCGATCGTATCCTCAGGCTTTACTGAATATGATTGGGCCTGTTGCTGAATGCGATTGAGCGTGTCCATGGCTGAACTGCAGGCAAAGCCATAACGGGCACGTACTCGTTCAGATGCTGCCTGCAGGGCATGTTCTGCCTGTTTTAAAAATTCCTGACCCGCCCATTGCTGACCTTTCTGAAAATATTCATAGACAATGGTGCTGGGTGAATAGAAGTTACTGCTTTGACCATTCGGCCATTTCACCGTGAAATTTACGCTTGGCATAAGCTGAGCTCCCCTTGTCTAAAATTGTGTTGATATCTTTGAAAATCTTGAATCTGTTCTGCATAGCACAGGCCAGTGAAAAGCTGCTGTTGAAAATCCCAAAATTCAACTTGTGACTTTTTATTAGAAATATTGACTTTGCCTGAAGCATTCACCTGTCCAATCACGGCACAATGCAGATCCTGTGCAGCAAACAGTTCAATAATCTCTTCACATTCTTCATCGTCAGCAGTCAATAAAAAGCCATAACTTGGGAAAATTTGTAGCCAGTACCGCCAGTCGACCTCTTGAGGCTTAGCAATCTGTTCAAGCTGAATATCTGCACCGCAGCCGGATGCTTCCAGCAACATCAGTAGGCTGCCAAGAATTCCGGCATTGCTGATATCACGTGCTGCATACGCTAGTCCCTGTTCTGCTAGTTGAGGCAGGATGTCCAGCTCTGCCTGCAACTTTTCTCCATCCACGCCTTCAAAACATTTCCAGTACGTTGTGTTGGGATGGAACTGCCCTTTCAGGTTTAGCGCCAACAAGATGTTTTGTTGCGGTTGTACATGCATGACCGAAAGAAGCTGCTTAGCCTCACCCTGAATAGCAACTGAAAGTGCTGGCTGAAAATTGGGATCAATATGGGTATGTCCACCCACCAATGACACACCATAATATTGACAGGCATCTTGCATACCCTGCATGAGTTCTTGAGCCTGTTCAGTACTGCGATGCCAGAAACTATTGACGACTGATGTCGCTCTACCACCCATGGCACTAATGTCACTGATATTGGCCATGACTGCTGACCAGCCAGCAAAATAAGGATTGCTTTCTACAAAGCTCGGAATCATGCCTTCACAGGCATGCAACATATAACCATGATCTGTTGCAATTGCAGCCGTATCGTCTCCGGGCAAAGCATACAGATCAGCTATTTTTTCAATTTTTGGCTGGATGACTTTAATCCCTTGACCAATATTCATTTTGGCCTGCATGGCAGGTGTGTGTCTGAGGTAGTCAAGCAACTGTTCAAGTTCTGACTGGTTCATTTATACCCCCCTGCATTGCAGATAAATGCTGCATGTAAGCCTGACTGATATTGAGCAATGGATAATGTGCAAGGTCTGCTTGCATTAATACATGTGGAATATGGGCAACCTGAATGTTTTGTTCACTGTGCCAATGCAGCTTTTGGAAATACACTTCATTCTGCTGTTGTACCGTCGCGAGAAAACGCTGGCATCCCAGATTTTTTGCAGTTGAAACCGCCGCATTGATTAGGGCTTTGCCAATAGCGCGATGGTGACGATATAAGGGATCAACACAGAGTCGGCCACCCCACCAGGTCTGTTTACCTTCAGGGAAAATCCGGACTGCACCAATGACCCGATCCGGTTCACCAAACATCTGACCAATTGCTACAATACCGAATGCTTTGAAATCGTATTCATCCCGATCTTCTTTCAGGATCTGCTGTTCATCACGAAAGGTTGCTTCACGAAGACGGTAATACTGGCGACGTTCCCAATCTTCGCTGACAATTTTGATCACGATATCCGCGCTGATAAATTCATCAGCCAGATAATGCTTGAGTTGCTGGTTAACTGCCTGCAACCATAGGTTTTGTGAAAGATCATCATCTAAATACATAGCAATCTCTCCTATTCATAAGCTTTGAGTGATGAGCAG
>NZ_DEZM01000184.1:0-2841 GCF_002364825.1 Acinetobacter sp. UBA3132
ATAAATTCATCAGCCAGATAATGCTTGAGTTGCTGGTTAACTGCCTGCAACCATAGGTTTTGTGAAAGATCATCATCTAAATACATAGCAATCTCTCCTATTCATAAGCTTTGAGTGATGAGCAGGCACCACATTTGGCACATCCCGCCTGGGTGTCTTCAGACTTCAATTTATGCTGTTTCAGCTGGGCACCTATTTCTGGATAGAGCGCCTGCATAAACTCTGGTTCTGGTTTTGAATGATGCTCCAGTGGCGTGCCATGAATCGGCACAAATGGAACGACAAATGGATAGACGCCGATTTCAGTCAGTTTGGCAGTCATGTCCAGAATTTCTTCTCGAGTGTCTCCAAGTCCAGCCAGAATATAAGTACTGACCTGACCCCGACCAAAGACCTCCACTGCAGCCTTAAATGCAGCAAAGTATTTATCCAGTGAGACTTCGGCTTTGCCCGGCATGATCTTGTGTCGTACGCGATCACTGACAGCTTCTAAGTGCATGCCGATCGATACTGCCCCTGCATTTTTTAACTTGGCAAACCAGCTAAAATCATCAGGTGGTTCACATTGCACCTGTATCGGCAAATCGACAACTGCACGAATTGCAGTAACAGAGTCAAATAAAATTTCAGTGCCACGATCCGAAGTGCTTGGTGTTCCTGTCGTCAGGATCATTTGGGTAATGCCATCCAGCTCGACGGCTGCTTTAGCCACTTCTGCCAGCTGTTCAGGACGTTTACGGATGAGCGTCCGGCCATCTTTGAGAGACTGATCAATTGAGCAGAACTGGCAGGCAGTTGCCTTGTCATTCATACGAATACAGTGCTGTAATACCGTTGTTGCCAGAACATCATGGCTATGTAAGGTGGCAATCTGTTCATAAGAAATACCATCTGCAGTTTTCAGGTCATAAAACTTTGGACGTTTTGGCGCTGTCAGTGTGGCTACCGGGATTTTGTTCTTAAAGACAATCACATTGTCCGATTCTTTGTCCTGCTGTGCAGTATAAGGAGAATCTTGAGCTGCCAGATTCAGCACAGGAATCATCATGGTTTGTCCATTCAGGCTGAGTGCTTTATGGTCGCTTGGGCCAGCTCCCCCTTTACGGGCCAGACCAACCTCACCTTCCCATTTCAGGCCGTTGCATTGCAGGTCACTGAGTAATTCAACTGCTGACATGGCGACACTCCTTACACTTAATATTTAATTCATTTTCAAATTTGACTTCTACGCTTTACTCAGCGGCGCTTCTGTTGGCGTTGTAAAGTTGCTGATTTTTTCTTGTGTTGTTGATTGAGTTTCTGAAAATTCATGTAAAACTTGGGTTTTGCGACGATCAATCAACAGGCTCAGTAATTCAGGGCGACTATAATGCCCAACGGAATCCATCATGCGTTTACGTTTATCAATCAGGTTAAAGTCTAGATCGGCAATCACATAGCCTTCACCTTCAGTTAAAGGCGCAGCTAAAAATTTCCCTTCTGGAGAAACAATGGCAGTAAAGCAGCCCCCTGAAATTGGACCTATTTCACAGCCAGTATCTTGCATGATCTGTTGCTGCTGTTCCGGGGTCAGCCATGCGGTGGCATTAACAACAAAGCAGCCTGATTCCAGCGCATGATGCTGAATGGTTGCTGATATCTGGTCAGCAAAAACCTGTCCAACCAATGATCCAGGAAACATAGCCGCATGGATCTGTTCGCCATCAGCCATAAGCGCAAAACGTGCCAATGGGTTGTAATGCTCCCAGCAAGCCAATGAACCAATGCGTCCAACAGCCGAATCAATGGCACATAAACCACTACCATCACCCTGCCCCCAAACCATACGTTCATGATAGGTCGGTGTAATTTTGCGACGATGCTGAATGATGCTGCCATCCATATCAAAAAGCAGTTGTGCGTTGTAAATCGTTCCGCCCACACGCTCATTTACGCCAATCGAAACCACCATTTGCGCTGCACGGCATGCAGCACCAATTAGGTCAGTCGCTTCTGAAGGTACAATTACAGATTCACTTAATAACTTGAGATGTTCTTTACCCATCGCAAACGGCGGCTGAACAAAGGAAAAATAAGGGTAATAAGGGACCACGGTCTCGGGAAATACTGCAAACTCCACACCTTGCTGTCCAAGCTCAGCAATCAGCTCACAGACCTTTTGCACTGTTCCTGCCTGACTATAAAGAACTGGACTGCACTGGACTGCTGCGGCCTTTACAATTCGACTCATGGCTTTACTCTCCTATTTTTCCTAATCTTTGAATTACACTGTCCAAGTATCGATAATTAGTGCATTGTCACGACGCATGAGCAGTTTAAGATCCATCACATCCAATGGATTAATGGCACGGATTCCTGGAATCAGGGCTTTTTCGGTTTGACCATACAGCGCCTGTAAAGCAAAACGGCAAGCATAAACTTCGCCACCTTCTTCCATGAATGCTTTGATCTGGTTGTTGACTGCCAGATGTCCTGGAAATGCTTCAGCGCCTAAAGTCGGGAAACCACGTTGTACCCCTAATTGCACACCTGGACCGTATAGCAGGATTTTGGTTTCAAATCCTTTACGTAATAAGCGTTTAGCCTGTAATACATTAACCAAACCAATCGAACCTTCAAAAGCCACTGTATGGAATGTTACTAATGCTTTTTCGCCAGGCTGTGCTTTTACATCCTCAAATACCTTTTCTTCATAGTCGACCAGGAAGTCGCCATCTTTATATTGTTCGATATCTACCTTAGGCATAATGCACTCCGTTTTCAGATGAATTAAATGAACCGAATTGGTTATCCTAGATATTGCGAAAGTCATGCCAATACTGGAGATTGAATAAAATATAG
>NZ_DEZM01000217.1:0-4108 GCF_002364825.1 Acinetobacter sp. UBA3132
TTCTTATATGAGCCTTTTAATATTCCATCTGATTCCATGGTGCCCACCCTGGAAACAGGTGACTTCATTCTGGTCAATAAATTCGATTATGGTGTGCGTCTGCCCATCATAAATAGCAAAATTATTGATACTGGAAGTCCAGAACGTGGTGAAGTGGCGGTATTCCGTTATCCACCACAACCTGGCATTAGCTATATCAAACGTATTGTAGGTTTGCCGGGTGATCATATTGTTTATGATCATGGTCAATTGATTATTAATGGTGAAAAAGTCACTAAAGTTCCTGTTGAATTTAGCCGTGAAAAAGACCGTTTAGATACGCCTGAATCAATTTATCACAAAGAGACTTTAGGTAAGCATACCTTTACCATGCGTGAGCTTGAAGGGGTAAATGTGGCGCGTCAGGCACCATTTATCAACTTTGTGGAAAATGGTAAATATTCAGGTGAAAATGGTTTATATTGGGAAGTAAAAGTTCCAGAAGGTCAGTACTTTGCAATGGGGGATAATCGTGATCAAAGTGCTGACAGTCGCTTCTGGGGATTTGTTCCGGAAGAAAATTTAACCGGTCGCGCCTTCTATGTATGGATGCATAAAGAGCCAGGTTTTAAATTACCTTCGTTTAGCCGAAACGGAACAATTGACTAATTTATTGTTTCAATTGGGAAAATAAAAATGAGACATCAACAAGGTGCATCGTATATTGCAATATTGTTTGCAATTATGGGGTTTGCTTTTCTGGCAAAAATCGCAATTGCGGTATGGGGTCCGTATTTCGATGACCGCCTAGTAGATAGCCAGATTGAGGAGATATTAAAAACAGCTCCCGCAAATATCACGCCGGAGAAATTTAATTCGGATCTGTCTAAGCGTTTAGAGATGAATAACATTCGCGATTTTGACATTAAGCAGAATGTTATTCTCGACAATGCGCAAGCGATGGTCGTAAGAAAGAATTATGAAGTTCGCAAGAATTTTCTAATGAATATCGATTTAGTGATGAAGTTTGAGAAAGAGTTTGATCAAAGCACAGTCAAAGCTAAATGATGAACGTCTTGCCAAGCGGATCGGCTATCAGTTTAAACAGGCTGATTTGCTGAAACTGGCATTGACCCATCGTTCAGTCAGTCATAAACACAACTACGAGCGCCTGGAATTTCTGGGCGATTCGCTTTTAGGGATGATCATTGCCAATTATCTCTTCACTGCTTATCCACACGAAAATGAAGGCCGTTTAACGCGTATGCGTGCGACTCTGGTTCGTCAGGAAGCATTAGGAAAAATCGCCAATGATTTAAAGCTGAGCCAGAATTTAATTCTCAGTACCGGTGAATTGAAATCTGGCGGTCATCATCATGAGTCTATACTGGCAGATACGGTAGAAGCCATTATTGGTGCGATCTATGTCGATTGCGGTGATCTCACCGTGTTAGAGCCGATTGTGTTAAAATGGTATGAACCGTATTTAGACCATATTGAGCCGACCGATCAGCTTAAAGACCCTAAATCTCGCTTACAAGAGTATTTACAAGCACGTAAGAAACCTCTCCCAGTTTACGAGGTTGTAGATATTCAAGGTGATGCCCCAAACCAGCATTTCAAAGTGGAGTGCCGGATTGAGGACTTACCTATCCTGATCGGCGAGGGTTCAAGTCGCCGATTTGCTGAACAAGCAGTTGCAGCAGAAATTTTAAAACTATTGGAGCATAAGTCTTAATGACTACTCATTCCGATCACATCGATGCTGATCACGAGTCGCAAAGCGACAGCAATGACTTAATTAGTCAATTTTTTAGCGAACAAGGCACTGAAATCCCTTCGGATTACCGCAGTGGTTTTGTTGCGATTGTTGGTCGTCCAAACGTGGGTAAATCAACCTTGATGAACCATATTTTGGGACAGAAACTTTCGATTACTTCACGTAAGCCACAAACCACACGTCACAAAATTGTGGGTATTGATTCACGTGAGAAATCTCAGGCAGTATTTGTGGATACTCCAGGGATGCACAAGAAAGAAGTACGTGCCATCAATAAAATGATGAACCGCGCTGCGCATTCTGCATTGCGTGATGTAAACCTGGTTTTATTTGTTGTTGATGCAGATAAGTGGACGCCAAACGACGACCTGGTTTTGGAAAAGCTGAAAAATGCGGATATGCCGGTCATTCTGGTGATCAATAAGATTGATACACTAGAAAATAAAAACCATGCATTACCTTTGATTCAAGAACGTGCCAAGCTGATGAACTTTGCTGAAATCGTACCGGTTTCTGCGCTTCGTGGTGCTAACCTTGAGCATCTGCGTACAACGATTGCTAATTATCTACCGTTCCAGCCACCGTTATATTCACTGGATCAGCTGACTGACCGTTCAGAGCGCTTCCTGGCATCTGAAATTATCCGTGAAAAGATCATGCGTCAGTTGGGCGAAGAGCTGCCATACGACTTAACTGTTCAGATCGAATCCTTTAAAACGGAAGAGCCGACCTTGAATGAGAAAACGGGTCGCATGAAACCGGCATGTACCTATATCGATGCGACGATTTTTGTTGATCGTCCTGGCCAGAAAGCCATTGTGATTGGTGAAAAAGGTTCTAAGTTGAAAAAAATTGGCATGGATGCACGTGTCGATATGGAAAAAATGTTCGAACAGAAAATCATGCTGACACTTTGGGTGAAAGTCAAAGGTGGCTGGTCTGATGATGAACGAGCGTTAAAAAGCTTAGGTTATAGCGATATTTAATTTTGCAGGAACGGATCATGATGAAATTGCTGACAATTACTGCATGTGTTTTATTCTTGCAGGGTTGTATTCATAAAGTTGTGACCGTTCCAGTGAAAGTTGCTTATAAAACTACAAAAGTTGCAGTCAAAGGTACTGCGGCTGTTGTGGGCGCCGCCATTCCGGATGGGGATGGCGAAGAAGATGAGAAAAATTCAAAAAAGAATAAAGATTAAAGAAGCAGCCTATGCGTAATGAAGTGCTGCATGGATATCTGATTCATCACCGAAAATATCGTGATCGCAGCCATATTGTGCATTTATTTACTCAGGAATATGGCCGTATCGATGGGATTTTAAGACAGACGCCACCCCCGCAATATCAGCCAATCAGCTTGCAAGCATCAGGTAAATCTGAACTCAAAAATTTTACTAAACTCGAAATCGTCAATCAGCCTATTTTCTTTTTTGGGGATGCATTCTTTTCAGGATTTTATCTGAACGAGATTCTGCTGCGACTTTGCCCACTCGAAGTAGAAATGCCACAGACTTATGCTAAATATGGCGAAACTTTAGTGGCTTTACAGCAGCTTTCTACACAAACTGATCCGAATACCTATCTCAAGCAGATCTTGCGCCAGTTTGAGCATGTTTTGCTGGAAGAACTCGGCTATGGTCTGGACTTTTCAGTCGATGCGAATCAGGTAGTTATCGCTCCTCAACAGCATTACTATTTTCAGCTCAATGATGGTTTCATGCCCTCTGCCAAAGCCTCACGTTCAACCCTGTCGGGACAGCAGATTTTAACTATGTTGAGCTATGAAAACGGTAGGGATTTTAATCCAGAACAGTTACAATTATTGACGAAGCTTTATCGACAGGTGATTACCGCCTTACTTGGTGACCGACCACTCAAAAGTCGACAATTGTGGATCCAAAATTCTCAATCTCAATCGTAGTTAGGAAAATATTATGGCTGCATTACTTGGTGTCAATATTGACCATGTCGCAACTTTAAGACAAGCACGTGGTACGACGTACCCAGACCCAGTCAATGCTGCATTGATCTGCGAACAGGCGGGTGCAGAGGGCATTACCCTGCATTTACGTGAAGACCGTCGTCATATCCAGGATGATGATGTACGTCGTATGCGTCCGGTATTGACCACGCATATGAATCTGGAAATGGCAGTAACTGATGAAATGGTGGCCTTTGCTAAAGAAATTCAGCCGCAGCATGTCTGTTTCGTGCCTGAAAAACGTCAGGAAGTCACTACTGAAGGCGGTCTGGATGTGGTTGGTCATTTTGAAGATGTAAAGAAGGCTACTCAAGAGCTAACTGCGATTGGCTGTGATGTGTCACTATTTATTGATGCTGACTTTGC
>NZ_DEZM01000179.1:0-8841 GCF_002364825.1 Acinetobacter sp. UBA3132
TCTCTAAAAGTTACTGATTTAAATAAAAAATAGAAGTTACAATAATATAAGGATTTTGTGGCTGTTTTAGATGTTGTTTCATCAAAATTATGGATGCATGGGGTAACGATAGCTTATAAATTTGATATATTGTTCACCTAATTTATTGGGGTATTTGAGTATGGACAATGAATGTATGCATATGCTAGCGGGACAGTGGCAGCATATATGCCAAAATTATTCATCAGATGATTTAGTCCATACCTTCCAGTTTATACAGGATAATGCCCTGATACTGGTGGAAGAGTTTTATAAAAATATGCTGGTGGAAAAAGAGTCGGCAGAGTTCTTTTCTGACGATCTGATTCAGCAGCGCCTGCGCAACACCTTGCATCAATGGCTGTTAGAAAGTTTTAGTGTCGGTATTAATAAGCACTATTTACAGGCTGTACAGAAACAGCATACCGTCGGTCATGTCCATGCCCGGGTAGGTATTCCATCCTGGCTGATTATGCGTGGTGTACGTGAAATTGAACGCAAGATATTTGAGCTGTTAGAAGATGATGATCAGTTGCTGACGCTGACGACCTGTAGCTATCTGGTACAGGTTATGAGCTTCGCTACTGAAATCATGTGCCGTTCCTATGAGGCAAAAACTGCCAAAAATCAGGAAATCAAGCACAGTTATCGTCTGTTCTCTGCCATGCAGGATGTTGCAGTACAAAAAGATAAGCAGCGTAGTTGCTTACTCGACTGGGAAAATGAGCTGATGTACAAAGTGTTCTCAGGTCAGGAAACCTTACGTCATCCGCTACTGTCCAAATCTGAATTTGGCCTATGGTTTATTCATAAAGCCTCGTATGCATTTACCGGCTCAGATCAGGTTCAGCTAATTATTGAACGCATTCATCAGGTCGATACGCTAAATCAGATCATTTTAGAATGTCAGGACAAAACAAAAAAACTGAACCTGATTCAGCAGATTCGTGAGCTGAATCGTGAGATTCAGCATCTGATTGATCAGCTATTTCAGGTGGCAGAATATATTGAATCGGGTAATGATTCCCTGACTCAATTACTCAATCGTCGCTATCTAAATACCATTATTTCCCGCGAAATTACTTATTCATGTCAGAACCAGACACCACTTGCCTTATTGGCGCTGGATGCCGATTTCTTTAAAACCATTAACGACAAATTTGGTCATGCGGCGGGTGATCTGGCCCTGAAATTTATTGCGGATGGATTACAGAAATACAGTCAGGGCAGTGACTATGCTTTTCGTGTGGGTGGTGAAGAATTCTTGCTGTTACTGGTCGATACCGATCAACGCCGTGCCATGAATATTGCAGAAAATATCCGTAAATTTATTGAAGAAGGCATAATCACGACTGCACAGGGTATTCAGTTCAAGTTTACCGTGAGTATTGGCTGTGTGATTTATGATGGTCATCCGGACTACCAGAAGTTCCTGGATACTGCTGATACAGCTTTATATGCAGCAAAAAATACTGGTCGTAATCGGGTGTATCTGGCAAAAAATGACCCGGATACGCGAGTATTGAATACACCATCACTGACCTAAATTATTGATGGGATTGCAGCGATTCAATCCAGTCTTTAAATTGCTGTTTTTGCTTAATATACTCGGGATGAAGTTTGGCTTCATCCCATTTTTTTTTAAAGATACGTGCTGCGGCAGCTTTAACGGGATCTTCTCGCTGACGAGGCAATTCGTCTCTGCCGTGGGCGCCGCTCAATCCTTTTTTGTCATCTGGCACCGGACCGTCATATTTTTTACCGCCTTTATGATTAGCATAGCGGCGGGCACGGGTATAGCCCATCTGCAAGAATTTACGTGCCATATCCGCACCAATAAAATCTTCCTTTTCCAGATAATCCAGAAACATGGCATAAATCTTAGTACTGCTCGCTTGGGCCTTCTCTTCATCGGCAAAGCGCCAATATGGCAAAATTTCCGATTTATACGGTTCAACTGAAAGCACGCCCTGTTCACCACGTCCAATCCTGTACAATTCAGGCCGTTTTCTAAAATTAATTTTTTCAAAATCTAGCGAGTAATCAAAACTGGTCGAAACTACCCGCGAGGTTTTACGGGGAACATTTTTTGAAGATTTTTTAATCGTCATATTTTCTCCTTATGTATCTATATTTCCCTATAACCAGGAATGCCTGTCTGTATTTTTGAAGTCCATGAGCTTTCTTAAAATGTATGTAATTTTTTATTAAGTGCAATAGACAAGCAGATCAATCTGCATAACTGAACAGATGATCAGGAATAATGTAGGCTGGAAGAGTGCTAAAGCGGGTAGTGATGCTGTAATGAATTGTAGAAGTAGAATTTATTTATAGCTTTAAAAAAGAAAAACCTGCAAAAGCAGGTTTTAGGCTTCAACTACGACAAAGTATTTTTTGACTGCCTCTACCACTTCAAAAGTACCGACAAAGCCTGGTGGAATAATACCTGCATCACCGGCTTTGATTTCTACATAACTTTTTTTGTTGGCATCATGCAGGCGAACTGTACCTTCAATGACCGTAAAGAATTCCTGTTTATTCTCAGCGAACACAATATTCCATGCACCTATTTCACATTCCCAGATACCGCAATTCATATTGGGATGATCATACAAGCTTTGTGTAGAACGTTTAGGATTGCCAGCGACCAGGCGATCAGGACGGGGATAATCAATTATGGTTTCACTCTGGGTTAAACCATGACCTGCTAACCAAATTGATGACATAGTGAATCCTCAAGTTAAAGTTATCTGAAATTGAATAAATTAAAGCACATATAAAAAAGCCTCAACAAGTGTCGAGGCTTTTGAAATCAAAACGATTAGTAAGCTTCAGGTACTGCGCTCAGGAATTCACGACGTTCTTCTTTATTGGTTTTAAAATCACCCACAAAAGAAACAGTACGTGTCGTTGATTCCTGCTTGCCCACACCACGCATCATCATGCACATATGCGCAGAATCAATTACTACAGCCACACCACGTGCGCTAGTCACTTCAGCCACTGCTTCTGCAATTTGCTGGGTCAGATTTTCCTGAATCTGTAAGCGACGTGCAAACATTTCAGTAATACGGGCAAATTTAGACAGACCTAAAACACGGCCTTCTGGCAAATAAGCAATGTGCACACGACCATAAAATGGCAATAAATGGTGTTCACACAGCGAATAGAATTCGATATTTTTGACCAAAACCATCTCATGGTTATCAGACGGGAATACCGCATTATTGGTCACTTCTTCCAGAGTCTGGCTATAGCCGGAAGTTAAATACGAAAAAGCTTTCGCAGCACGCACAGGCGTATCTTTGAGACCAGGGCGATTTAAATCTTCACCAACGGCAGTAAGAATGTTTGCGTAGGATTGCTGCATAGTCATATGACGTATTCACTTACACTGAGATAGAACAAGGACGGCATTGTAGCAGAAAACTATTACATTGCCTTAATTTGGAGTTAATTCCGATTACTGTTTGAACTTTGGATTCTTTTCCGCACGCTTGAGCAGAACCAGCACAGCGCCAGTACCGCCCTGGTTTTCAGGTGCGCTGACAAAGGCCAAAACATCACGGTGCTGACGCAGCCAGCCATTTACGTAGGTCTTTAAAATGGCTTCCGGACCTTTACCATGTACGATCTTAATTACGTTCTGATTTTCATCTTTCGCCATCTGGATAATTTGCAATACTGCAACACGTGCTTCTTCCACGGTACAGCCGTGCAGATCGACTGCTTCATACCAGCGCAGATTGCCGGCTTTCAGATCTTCAAAGACTTTGTGCTGTAGGGTCGCAATGCGATAGCTCAGCGCAGCCTGACTTCCGACTGGATTCAGTATGGCCTGGGTATCTGAAAGGGCAGTTTCATCAGTCTGCATCGGACCTTCAGCAGCAGCACGTTTGGCTAGTGTCTGTGCATCCGGTTTTTCCTTGCCGGCTTTTTCGATTTTTGCGATATTGCCATTATCGATTTTTTGTACACCCTGCATCTGTTTACGAAACAATTCCAGCTCATCAGCTTGTTCCTGTTCAGGTGTTTTCACCACAGGTGCTTCAACTTCAACGCGTGGCTGTGGATTGCTGATCTGTTTTTTAAATTGCTTTAGTAAGTTAAACTGATCTTTGGAAAGCGAAGAATCGTGTTTGCTCATAATCAAAAAACATGCAATATGCGAAAATATTGATAAATTATAGTCCTGATTCAAGAAAATGAGAACTGCATTGCGCTTATACTGTTTAGGTATTCTGTTCAAGTGAATATTTAAATGAAATTTAAACGTGAATATACAATAAGAGCTCACGTTTATTATTTGATTTTTTAGGTCTTACTGTTCATATAAGCAGAATGTATTTGATTATATCCAGGCTGATAGGCTGATAGGCTGATAGGCTGATAGGCTGAATTTTAGAGAGAGATTTCAAGCTGGGGCAGAACAGAAAAACAGATAAATTAGAAGGTCTAAAAGTTGATTCAGGGAGTAGGAAGAATCAGGGCAAAACGAATTTTGTCCTGAATTGAAAATTTTTATACAGCTTCTGGTTCACCAAACAGTTCGCGGAATGCATGATCCGGACGCGGCTGTTTCATAAAGCTTTCACCAACCAAAAAGGCATGAATATCATGTTCCTGCATCATCGCGACATCTGCAGGTGTTGCAATACCACTTTCAGTCACCAACAAGCGAGATGGATCGAGTAACTGTTTTAAACGCAGTGAGGTATTTAAATCAACATCAAAGGTCTTCAAGTTACGGTTATTTACCCCCAACAGGCAGCGATCTGAAAGTTTAAGCGCACGTTCGAGTTCGGCCTCATCATGCACTTCGACTAAAACATCCAGATGATGCTCAAAAGCAGTCTTCGACATTTCTTCCAGTTGCTGATCAGACAGGCAAGCCACAATTAGCAAGATACAGTCTGCATGTAAAGCTCGCGCTTCAATCACCCCATAAGGATCAATCAGGAAATCTTTACGTAGGGCTGGCAAATCGCAATGCGAACGTGCAATCTGAATATTCTCATCAGCACCCTGGAAGAAATCCACATCGGTCAATACGGATAAACATGCAGCGCCTGCATCCTGATACTGTGCGGCAATTTCCGCTGGATTAAAGTTTTCACGGATAATGCCTTTGGATGGAGAGGCTTTTTTGATTTCAGCAATCACCCCCGGGCGCTTAGCCAGCAATGATTGAGCAAAGCCACGTACAGGTGTGGCAGCTTGAGCCAGCTCTTCAACATCCTTATAACTTTTTTGCTTCAGACGTGCAGCAAATTCTTCTTTTTTCCGGTCTACGATCTTACCTAGAATCGTATTTGCGATATCTACCATGATTAAAAATTCCTGCTGTCTTAGATGTCGTATTCTTTGAGCGTATTGCCAAATTCTGCCAAAATGCCCATTTTTTCTAGAGCTTGTCCCCCATAAATAATGTCATGGGCAAGGGCAACACCTTGTTTATAGCTAATGGTTAAACCAGCTACATAGATACCTGCACCAGCATTAAGCGCCACCATATTTGCGGCTTTCTCACCAATTTCAGATTTCTTTTTGCTTAACGCGTCTTTAATCAGTTTTAAGCTGTCGGCAGCACTGTCAATGGTTAGACCTGTTAAGGTTTGAGAGGCAATATCGACCTGTTCAGGAATGATTTCCCATTCAGTGATTTCACCATTCTTGAGTTCAGCCACATAAGTTTTAGATGCTAAACTGATTTCATCTAAACCATCTTGTGAATGCACCACCATGACATGTTCAGCACCGAGTTGCTTAAGCACTTCAGCCATTGGGCGGCACAACTCATGTGAGAAAACACCAATGACAAAGCGTTTTACTCCAGCCGGATTCGTAAGCGGGCCGAGTAAGTTAAAAATACTACGGAAACCCAATTCTTTACGTGGCGCAGCGGCATATTTCATGGCTTTGTGGTGATTTGGGGCGAATAAAAACCCTACACCAATTTCACGAATGCAACGTTCACTTTGCTCAAGACTCAGATCAAGGCGAATACCTGCTTGCTCTAGGACATCGGATGAACCTGATTTACCAGAAACCCCACGACCGCCATGTTTAGCAACAGTTCCGCCTGCAGCCGCAATCACAAAACTTGAAGCAGTAGAGACATTAAATAAATTTTGACCATCACCGCCTGTGCCAACAATGTCGACCAAATATGGCAAATCGCTGACATCAATTTTCAGTGCCAATTCACGCATTACACGTGCTGCAGCAGTAATTTCATCGATGCTTTCGCCTTTTAAGCGTAGACCCATCATCAGGGCGCCAATTTGTGCATCAGTGGCTTCACCCGACATGATGCAACGCATCACGTCTTCCATTTGTGGCTGAGTCAGGTGAATGTTTTTTGTAATATGGTTTAAAGCTTGTTGAATATTCATCATTATTTACGCATAAATTTCTAGGAAGTTTTTAAAGATTTGATGGCCATGCTGGCTCAGGATGGACTCCGGATGGAACTGCACACCTTCAACAGGCAATGTCTTATGTTTTACGCCCATGATTTCTTCCATTGAGCCATCTGCTTCATTGGTCCAGCAGGTCACTTCCAGACATTCCGGCAAGGTCGCCTGATCAATCACCAATGAGTGATAGCGCGTCGCAGAAAATGGAGAAGGCAGGTTGCTGAAAATCCCTTTGTCACTGTGATACATGTCGGATAGACGGCCGTGCATGACACGTTTAGCGCGTACAATATCACCGCCAAATGCCTGACCAATACTTTGATGGCCGAGACATACGCCTAATAGCGGAATCTTGCCAGCAAAGTGCTGAATCGCAGGAATGGAAATACCGGCTTCACTTGGAGAACATGGACCAGGGCCAATGACCAGATACTTGGGTTGCCATCGCTCAATATCTTCCAAAGTCACGGCATCATTACGGACTACTTTTACTTCTTGATTCAGCTCGCCAAAGTACTGGACGATGTTGTAAGTAAAGGAGTCATAGTTGTCGATCATTAAAAGCATGAGCTTAACCTATTGAAATTAATGCACTTAAACTGTGCTTGAGTAATTCAGAGCGTGCTTTATTAGCAGTTTTTTAGCTAGCTAGAAAAGCTGACTAAACTGTTGATTTCATTGTGTGAAAATAAAGCGACAATCATCATAGCAAATAATCTGAAACTACGGCGCAACAATTTGCCCAATTTTTCTGCTTAGCCAAATGAACAGGGTTGATAAGGATTAATACACACAGTGATATAACCAAAAAATATTAAATAACTAAAAGTAAGTTAAGGTCAAAAAATATATACACATAATTTTGATGTTTTAATTTTTTATGAGTTGCTTTAAAAAACAACAGTTGATTAGCAGTCGGAGAAAACGGAACAGTATTCTTATCATTTATTTGTCTAAAGTGACTCAATTTGGTGAGTATTTTCTTAACCTTAGTCTTTAAGAAAAACTGAATATTCGCAGTATAATACAAAAATACCTTTTAAATCGATTAAAAACTCACCTAAAGTTTATAAAAGCTACATAAGCCCATCATTATTTACCAGAAATAACATCTATAGTGATTTTACCGCACTGTTAAGGTGCAGTGTGAAATCTAACGAAACAAAAATCACAGAGAATGCTTGAATATAGTGCATTTAATTATACAGACAGTATAATAGGCCGAAAGTATTTCTTTCAATCCACGTATTCTCATAAGGATTTCAAGATTTTAGCTATACTTTTAAAAGTTGGTACGGTAATTGCTTAATAACTACCAACTACTAACACGCACTTCGTAAGTGCAACAAAAAAACATCGGAGCAAATTGAGCATGGCGAACAAGGTCCTTCAACTCATCCAAGAAAGTGCCGCAAAATGGGTAGACTTCCGTTTTACAGACACTAAAGGTAAAGAGCAACACGTGACTTACCCAGCAGACACTATTGATGAAGATACATTTGAAGACGGTAAAATGTTCGATGGTTCTTCAATCTCTGGCTGGAAAGGTATTGAAGCGTCAGACATGATTTTACGCCCAGATGCTGAAACAGGTTTTATCGACCCGTTCTTCGCTGAGCCTACAGTTGTTGTAACTTGTGATGTCATTGAACCTTCAACTGGTCAAGGTTATGACCGTGACCCACGTTCAATCGCTCGCCGTGCAGAAGAATACCTGAAATCTACTGGTATTGGTGATACTGCATTTTTCGGTCCTGAGCCAGAATTTTTCGTATTTGACGAAGTAAAATGGGAAATCGACATGTCTGGCGCTCGCCATACATTGATCGCTGAAGAGGCTGCATGGTCAACTGGCAAAGACTACGAATCAGGTAACTCTGGTCACCGTCCACGTGTTAAAGGCGGTTACTTCCCAGTTCCTCCTGTAGATTCTCACCACGATATGCGTGCAGACATGTGTGCAAAAATCGAAGAGATCATGGGCCCAGGCCGTGTAGAAGTACATCACCACGAAGTTGCATCTTGCCAGCTTGAAATCGGTGTAAGCTTCAACACAATGGTTCGTAAAGCAGACGAAGTACAACAGTTTAAATATGCTGTTTGGAACGTTGCGCACCAATACGCGAAAACTGCGACTTTCATGCCTAAACCAATGGTAGGCGACAACGGTTCTGGTATGCACGTTCACATGTCAATCTCTAAAGATGGCAAGAACCTGTTTGCTGGTGATGAATATGCAGGTCTTTCTGAAACTGCACTTTACTTCATCGGTGGTGTGATCAAACACGCGCGTTCATTGAATGCGATCACTAACCCGTCTACAAACTCATACAAGCGTCTGGTACCGCACTTCGAAGCACCAATTATGTTGGCTTACTCTGCGCGTAACCGTTCTGCTTCTATC
>NZ_DEZM01000152.1:0-7779 GCF_002364825.1 Acinetobacter sp. UBA3132
TTTTATGTATGGTTTCGGTCCAATTCCTGCATTGGGCAGCGCTGGTTGTGGTTTTGCTACAGCGATTCTGCAATGGCTGATGCTGATTACGCTCGCGATTTATATTTTAAAAAATAAGTCCTATCAGGCAACCCAACCCTTCACTCACTGGGAAACAATTAATACTTACTGGCTCAAGCGTATTCTCAAGTTAGGCTTACCGATTGGTCTGGCAATTTTCTTTGAAGTAAGCATTTTCAGTACGGCAGCGATTGTCCTGAGTCCGCTGGGTGAAACTATTGTCGCGGCACATCAAATTGCGATCTCCATTACATCGCAGCTATTTATGATTCCGATGTCTTTAGCGATTGCTTTGACGATCCGTGTTGGAACCTATTATGGCGAGAAAAACTGGGTCGCAATGCGTCAGGTGCAATGGCTGGGTTTAGCCACTGCTACTGTACTCGCCGTATTGACCATGCTGCTGCTGTGGTTCTTTAAGCATGAGATTGTGGCGCTCTACACCTCAGAAATACAGGTCTCCCAGATCGCGGTGTATCTGGTGCTATTTGCAATTGCTTATCAGCTGATGGATGCCTGGCAGATCAGTGCGGCAGGTTGCTTACGTGGTATGCAAGACACCAAAGGCCCGATGTGGATCACTATGATTGCTTATTGGGTGATTGCCTTCCCGGTCGGTGTCTATCTGTCCAGATTTACGGATATGAGTGCGGCCGGTGTCTGGGTGGGGCTGATTGTCGGTCTGAGTGTGGCCTGTGTACTACTGCTGATGCGCCTTTATGGCAACAATAAACGTTTAATTCAGCAGGCTTAAAAGAATTAAAAAGGATGAATTTTCAATCCTATATTCAATTAACCCGCAAGCGACATGGCTGTCGCCGTTGATCAGTCATCTTGCGCCACGCTTTAAAGCAGTGCTTAAAGCGTGGCCCAGAATATAGCATCAGTAATAAAGGGGTTTTATTACTTTTGCCGCTGTGAAAGTAAAAAACCACCTACACAATAAGATAAAAATGCGAATGAAACATTGAGGGCATGATCATTCAGAACTCTAGTTCGCTTCTAAAGCTGCTTTTAAACCTTGTGGAATCTCAGATTCATCTGCTACTTCTTTAATGACAACCTGCCCCACAATCACTTCCGTACCATTAAAAGTCATGGTTGGTGAACCATACAGCTCATAGCCTTCATTTAATGCTTTGGTGACACGGGCACAAAAATGCACATCATCCTTGCCGGTAAAATAACGATAAACTTTCATGGAATAGTCTTAGCTTCAATCATGCTGACTATTCTAATCTCATCAATGCATAAAAACTGAGAATTAATAGCTACCCAATCACTCTAAATAATGAATCAAAACGGTATTGGTACAGTTTTTGGAAGCTTATTGAAGAAATTGTGAAGTATGAGATTGGGCTGGCAACACAACCTCTACAATTAGTTATAGGCATTTACGCCTTTGTCGCCTATGATCAAAGGCAGCATTAAAAAGATGATTTTGAGGAATTCCGCATGGCAAAAACGGCTAGCACACCCGGTCGTCGCTTTATGAAACTTGCCGGTATGACAGCAAGTATCGCCAGCAAAACATTATCAAATTCTATTAAAAACTTAACTGCCGACGAAGAGCAGAAAAATGCAGCGCGCAGCAAACTCTTTCAGGATATTGGTGTACAGATTGCCGATACCCTTGGAGAAATGAAAGGCGCGGTGATGAAAGTTGGTCAGATCGCTTCTCAATATAAAGATATTTTTCCACCTGAAGTCGCACGTGCCATTTCCAAGTTGCAACGTCAGGCGCCAGCCATGCCGTTTAATGTGATTAAAGCACAGGTTGAAAAAGAGCTTGGCAAACCGCTGGAGCAGATTTTCCAGGATTTTGAACCTAAACCTTTTGCGGCTGCCTCGATTGGTCAGGTGCATAAAGCCACCTTGCCGAATGGTCAGCAAGTCGTGGTGAAAGTGCAATATCCGGGTGTAGAAGAAGCTTGTGAAAGCGACCTAAAACAGGTCCGTCTGGCGTTACGTCTGATGGGGGTATTGAAAATTGACCGTAAACTGCAAGATCAGCTGTTTAAGGAAATTCAGCACAGTCTGGACGATGAGCTGAACTATGAAATCGAAGCGCAAAATTTAGAGGTTGCTCGTGCTTTCCACGAAACACTGGATAGCAAAATTGTGATTCCACAAGTCTATCCGGATTATTCGTCACGGCATATTCTGACTTTAAGTCTGGAACATGGTGAAAGTATTGAAACTGCCAGTACCTGGCCGGTAGAAATCCGTAATGATCTGGGCCGTCGCCTGTTCCGTGCCATTGGCCAGGAAATTTTCTATCTGCGTCGTTTCCACTGTGACCCGCATCCGGGTAACTTCGCCTTCCGTGAAGATGGCACGGTCATCATTTACGATTTTGGTGGTGTAAAAACTTTATCTACTGAAGTGATTGGTCATTTTAGAGAGCTAGTACATGCAGCTCGGGAACAGAATATTCCGATGATCGAGCAGCAGCTAGACTCGCTTAAGTCACTTACAGAACTTGGAAAATTCCCTCAGGAACTGTATGAACAGTGGCTGGAAGTACTGTTACGCCCACTAAATGGCTATTATGATTTTGAGGAAAACTCGGCGCACCATGACGGTGTAGAGCTGATCAAGCCATCCTTGAAATATTGGGACGTATTTAAACCTTCTCCAGATACGTTGATGGTGAACCGGACCATTTCAGGACAATACTGGAACCTGATTCATTTGAAAGTTAAAGATGATCTCAGTGATGTATTTGAGGAGCTGGTGCCGAAACGTGCCTAAGCTTTAACAAGTGTTACACCAGGATACACATCGTTACCAAGCTCATATTGAAAACAATATTGTTATATTATAACATAACATTAAATCTAGTCATTGTTGTTCAAGCAAGGTAAAAATATGCGTCCAGATATCCATCCAGAGTATCGTGAAGTACTATTTCATGACACCAATGCCGATGTTTATTTCGTTATTGGCAGCACCATGAATTCCAGCCAGACCCGTGAATACGAGGGCAAAACTTACCCTTATGTCACTCTCGATATTTCAAGTGCGTCTCACCCCTTCTATACCGGTGAACAGCGTCAAACCAGTAATGAAGGCCGCGTAGCAAGCTTCAATAAACGTTTTGCACGCTTTAAACGCAGTTAAACCTTAATGTCTCATTTCTAAATCCTCTATTGTCAGGAAATCTCCCTAGTTTCCTGACTTTTTTATGCCTGCGCTAAAGCCAGCTGAGTCAGATAGAAACCAATTCCCAGCAGCAGTACACCGACAATCACACTGGATACGACATAACTGATAGCAATTGTTAGCGCTCCCTGTTTAAGCAGCTGAAAAGTTTCCAAACCAAAACTGGAAAAAGTAGTAAAACCACCCAAGATCCCCACCATAAATAACAGCCGTGCTTCATTCTGTAGAAAGCTGTATTTCTGGCTAAAGGCAAAGAAGATCCCCGCACATAAACAACCGATAATATTGATCCACCAGGTCGGCCAGGGAAATAACATCTGCGGCTTGAAAATCAGCATGCCTGTTGCATAACGCAGTGTCGCCCCGATTGCGCCGCCCATTGCCACCAAAAGCCAGTTCATGTCCTCTCCGTTATCCTTCAATCCTGAATACGTCATCAGCCCTTATATTGGGCGAGAATAATGAATAACATCATGCACCTAAAATTGCACAATGAACATGGATCTTTGCCAAAAAATTGGTATATTCGACACCATTCATATTTATTTAAGTTCTAGAGGGAAACCCCATGGCTCAGGAATTACTGGCTCAATTGGCTGCTGGCGAAGCAAAATTTGCTGATGTAATTGCATTCATTGATGCACGCTATCAGCACACACCAACAGCTTTTAAAAATGGTCAACAAGCCAATGCCGCTACTGAAAACCAGGGTAGTGCAAAAGTATTCTCTTTTGCTAAATTGAATGGTCTGGATCAGGCGCAAACTTTGAGTCTGTTTGCTGAACACTATGCCGCAGTACTGGCAACGCCTGAAGCGACCGACCACCAGAATATCCGTCAGTTCATGCTCAATGGCTGGGATGGGATTCAGTTTGAAGGCGAAGCGCTAGCTGCTAAATAAATGCTCAATCAAGCTATAAAAAAACCGCTCCTTTGAGCGGTTTTCTTTTCCTATAAATTGCCATGAATGAACTTTTATCACTAGCTACGTTGTACCTTTTCAATCCACTGAATTGAATTAACACGAAACACTTCACACGCGCCATCACCTGTATCGGTCGGAGTCAATGATGAGGTCCATACCAGATCTTTATCTCGCACTTCAACCAGCTCGCCTTTCAAACGGACCAGATCACCACGTTTGACCTGTTTAATGGCTTTGGCAATCTGCGGATTGGCAGGAATGATATGCATATTGGATACCATCTGCATGGCTTGTGCTTTAGGCACTGGAATACGATCCATTTTCCAGTTCAGATAGCGGTCATACTGGTTTACCGTGATATGTCGGGCAATTTCCGGTTCAGCAAATAGTCCCCAACTTACTGCATAATCAATTGGAGAAAACTTGGCCTGCGGATCATTATTATAAATTTTTGAACCCAAGATCCGGAAATCACCTTTAAACGGCTGCAATACCGAAATTGACTGGCCTTTTGCCACGGGTGGCAAGCCTTTGGCAATATTATGTTCTACGGATGCTTGTGACAGCACCGGTAACATCAGACCCAGACACAGGGCAATATGCTTCATGCTTTTCAACCTCATCTTGCTTTTATCCCAACCATCTCAGTTCATCTGTTCACCAAATATCTTAGCGCGAACTTATGAAGGAAATAGTTGAAATTGGTAACAATGTGCTATGAATGAGTCGTACTAAAAATTATATTTACCGGGAAATTTTCGGTTAAGCTAAGCGCAATCCAGCAATAAATTGAACCTAAAATCATGCTGTATAAACTTTATCAAAAACACATTTTCCCGCATCTGCTAAATCAGGTCATGCAAACCGCATCACTCATGGATCTGCGCCGTGAACTGCTACTTGGGGTTTCTGGTGAAGTTCTGGAAATCGGTTTCGGTACCGGGCTGAATCTACCCTTCTATCAAGGCGTCCATACCGTCTATGCCTTAGAGCCTAATCTCGAAATTTTTAAATTAGGCCAAGAGCGGATTCAGACGACGCCTTTTATGGTTGAGCACATTCTTGCCAGTGCTGAAGCATTACCTTTTGATCGTGATCAGCTGGAAAATGTGGTTTCGACCTGGACTCTCTGCAGCATTCCTGATCTGCATCAAAGCCTGAAGGAGATTTACCGGGTACTGATGCCAGGTGGAACTTTGCATGTAGTAGAACATGTACTGAATCGGCAGAATCTGAACGTGCAGCGTTTACAGCATTTATTGACCCCGATTCAGAAGAAAGTCGCGGATGGCTGCCATCTTGATCGAGATATTGAAACTGCTTTACTTGAAGCTGGTTTTGAACTGGATAAAGTAAAATATGTCGATGCCGCTGGTATTCCCAGTATTGGACAGCGTATGTTGCTGGCTCGGGCACGCAAACCTGTTTCAGGCATTAAATAAAATCAATTCACCTGAATAGCATGCACTTTAAGCAACTGACATTGGGCGCGATGTTTCGACCCGATTCCTGCCTGAAAAGCCTGACCTGTAGTACCCGACTGTACAGTGACAATGTTACCCTGAAGATGAACCTGCTGCCCTGATTTCAGACGGCGAATCTGATTGGCAATATTTTCATTGGCGGCAATCAGGCTAAAGTGCTGTACATGGGTTTTAATGGCTTCCTGCTCCGCTGTATTGATTGTACCTTCAATCTGGAAGCAGCGTTTTGGCTGATCGAGCTGCAGTTTAGCCTGCATAGTAGTGGGCAAAGGCTGAATCGCCAGCAAGATATCAATATTACTGACATAGGCCAGATCATTAAAACTGCCCACAAAGGGACTGGCCTGATGCAAGACCCGACGGTTTGGTTTGATAAACGATTTATCCAGCACTGTATACGTTGCTGAAACAGGCTGCACCGCTTCTACCTTAAAATTCTTGAGAACGCCGCTTTCTTCCAGATGAGGGATAGCGCGAAAATACTCTGACCAGACCCAGATCCCAAATGCGAATAGTGCTGCGGTGATCAGTAATTTATTCATATGATCTTTTCCTAATCCTCGAATTCTTCAAAATCGATACGGATGGTTTCAAAGCGTACCCGTCCTTCCTGAATTGCCCGGGCAATTGCCTGTTGCCCTTTGCTCAGCCTTGCGCCACCACTCTTGATATCAATCAGCACCACTTCAATATCTTCGGCCAGACCATCACCATCACGGAAGTCGGTATAACCATCAAAAACTACATAATCTACCGGATCACCCAGGAACTTGGCATCACTGGGTAAATACTGAAATTCAGGCATAATCGGTGCTAACTGTTCGGCCATTTTCCCCTTGAGTACAGCACGGCTGGTATTTACGCTACGCTTCTGGGCGGCCGTCAGAGCCTGCTGATGTTCCAGTTCCAGCTCGGCAATGTACTGTTCATATTCTGCCTTGATGCGGCCATTACGGCTTTGCCCCAGAATGAGTGTGGTTAGCACAATCCCGATACACGCTCCTATTAACATTGCCATCCATATGGACATTCAATCTTCCTTAATTTTCACTTAAGTTATGGTTAGATTCGACTGAAGTCGAGGTTTTCCGCCATCTGCCGATCAGAAAAGAATGATATGCTAGCAATGTACATAAATAAATCACCCCCACTCATGAAAACAATTTTAGTTGCAAATCAGAAAGGTGGTTGTGGCAAGACAATGACTGCCATCAGCCTAGCATCAGCACTGGCCCAAAAAGGTTACAAGGTTGCGCTTGCTGATGCCGATAACCAGAAATCTGCACTGCAATGGCTAAAACATCGCCCTGAAAATGCTGCTCCGATTCAGAGTCTGGACTGGCGTAGTACCAAATCTATTGGCGATGCACCCAAGAAAATCGAATACCTGATCATTGATGCGCCAGGCGCTTTAAATGGTGAGCATGCGGAACAACTGGTCAGTGAAGCACATGCCATTATCATTCCTTTACAGCCTTCATTTTTTGATATCGATTCGACCCGCCGATTTCTGAAACATCTTCAGGAAATCAAGCGGATTCGTAAAGGTAAAGTCCAGATTCTGCTTCTGGCAAATCGTAATAGGCCGAATGCAGCATCGAATCAGGAAATTCAGCAGTTCTTTGACCGTATTGAACAGCAGCCGGTGGCATGGATTTCTGAACGTGCACCGTATGGACGTCTGGCGATGGAAGGTCTGTCGATTTTCGATAAACCACAAAAAATGTACCGGGAAATGCAGGCACAATGGCAACCTGTATTAAATGCCATTATCGATGATCCAGCCCAATGGTTCTAAACTCGCAGCGTACGATATCTTTTTTTTGATAAAAGAATCCGTATAACTTTGTCAGTGTACATTTGCGCCCGGCTTTTTTTCAGTTAATATGCCTGACAGACCTAAGGAATGAGTCATTGAATTCAGTGCAACAATACGCGCCTACATTACAAAAAGTTTTATTGTTTGGATTATTTTTTATCCTGCTTTATTTGAGTTTTAATGTACTCAAATACTTTATTGTACCTGTAGTTTGGGCAGCCATTATTGCCTATATGACTTGGCCTCTGTATCAGTCTATCAAACGCTCTGTCGGTTCAAGACCGAACCTGAGTGCGATTATCATGATGATTATGGTAACGCTGGTG